>JBCDHO010000261.1:0-4573 GCA_038749855.1 Pseudomonadota bacterium | reverse complement strand
CTCACCCAAGCTTGTCTCACCCAGGCTTGTCTCACCCAGGCTTGTCTCACCCAGGCTTGTCTCACCCAGGCTTGTCTCACCCAGGCTTGTCTCACCCAGGCTTATCTCACCCAGGCTTATCTCACCCCGGCTTGTCTGACCCCGGCTTGCTGCGGCACACTGCCGCGAACTTTAATGATCCCCGCCATGGCCAATCCCCGACGTCCGGAGCAGAACGCCTCCATCCGCGCGTTCTACGAGCACGCGCTTGCGCACAAGAAGGCGGGTGATCTCGATGAGGCCGAGCGCACGCTGCGCCGTGCCGTGGCCATCTATCAGCGGGATCCGAACATCCTTTGCCTGCTGGGCGAGGTGAGCCTCGAACAGCGCCGCCCCCAGGAGTCGCGCCGCTGGTTCCTGCACACCCTGGAGCTGTTTCCGGGCTATCCGCGGGCCCTGGAAGGCGCCGGCAAGACGCTGCTGGCAGAGAAGAAACCCAAGAAGGCCGCCGACTACCTTCGCCGCGCCGCGGAGGCCCTGCCCAACCGGGTGACCACGCAGCTGGCCCTGGGCCGGGCCTGTTCCATGAGCGGACAGGCGGAGGAGGCGGAAGCGGCCATTGCCCGGGCGCTGGCGCTGGACCCGGCCCGTGCGCTGGCCGTCAACGCCGCCGAGGCCCTGGCCGAGGGGCGCGCGCAGGAGGCGGAAAAACTGCTTCGCGACCACCTGGCGCAGAACCCGGATGATCCCCTGGCGCTGCGCCTGCTGGCGCGGGTCGCCATGGACTCGGGGCGCCGCGGAGCGGCCATTCGCTTGCTCGAGCGTTGCATTGAGCACGCCCCGGACTTCGTGCTGGCACACAACGACCTGGCGGACCTGTACATGAAGGAGGATCGCTTTGACGATGCGCTGGCATCGGTCGAGCGGTCCCTGGCACTGGATCCGGCCCTGGCCCACAGCTGGGTCTTCAAGGGCAATGTCCTGTCGCGCTCGCAGCAGCACGATGAAGCCATCGCCGCCTATGACCACGCGATGGCGCTCAGTCCCGCGCACAGCGGCGCCATGGCCGGCAAGGGCCACGTACTCAAGACCGTCGGCCGGGCCGATGAGGCGGTGGAGGTGTTCCGCGCCTGTATTCGCGCCCATCCCAGCTTTGGGGAGCCCTGGTGGAGCCTGGCCAACCTCAAGACCTTCTCCTTTGACCCGGAGGAGGTGACCCTGCTCGAGGAGCTGGTGCACAACGAGTCCCTGGGGGAGGAGGCACGGGTGAACATGCGCTACGCCCTCGCCAAGCATCGGGAGAACGAGGAGCGCTACGCCGAGGCCATGGCCCACTACCAGGCGGGCGCTACCCTGCGTCGACCGAACGAAACCTACGACCCGGTGCAGAACCAGGTGCTCACGGACCACATCATCGAAGCCTTCAGCGCGGACTTTCTCAGGCAGCGTGAAGGCTGGGGGAGCGAAGAGGACGCGCCGATCCTTATCGTGGGTCTGCCGCGCTCCGGATCAACGCTGATCGAGCAGATTCTCGCGAGCCATCCGGCCATCGACGCCACCATCGAGCTCGGCGACCTGGGCCGCTGCGTGCGGGCCGTCAGCCGGGCGCAGCAGGACAAGCTGGAATATCCGCAGGCCTCGGTCCGGCTCCGGGCGGAGGACGTGCTGCGCCTGTCCAAGCGCTACCTGCGCGGCGCCGGGCACTACCGGGGCGAGGCGCCGTACTTTATCGACAAGATGCCCAACAATTTTCAGCACCTGGGGTTCATGCACCTCATGTTCCCCCGGGCGCGCTTTATCGATGCCCGGCGTCATCCGCTCGACAGCTGCCTCGGCAGCTACAAGCAGCTGTTCTACCGCGGCCAGTCGTTTACCTACGACTGGTTTGAGCTCGGCCAGTTCTACCTGCAGTACCGGCGCCTCATGGACCACTGGAAAGGCCTGTTTCCGGAACGGGTGCTGGACGTCCGTTATGAGGATGTCGTGCGGGACCAGGAAGGCCAGACGCGGCGCATGCTGGACTTTCTTGGGTTGGAGTTTGATGAGCGCTGCCTGCGTTTCTGGGAAACGGACCGCGCGATCAATACGGCCAGTTCCGAGCAGGTACGACGTCCGATTTACACGAAGGGCCTCAATTTCTGGCGTCACTATGAGTCGGAGCTCGACGAGCTCGTGGGACAGCTCGAGCCGCTGCTGAGGGACTTGCCACCGGAAGATCGGCCGCTCAGCCTTGGCGGTGACCCGAGCTAGGCTGCCACCTGCCGCCGAGGCAGGTAGTCGAAAATGAAGGAAATACGGTCGTCCTGGCCGCTGTTCATCACGCTGTGGTTTCGCTGGTTGTTGATCTCGTAGGCGTGGCCGAGCTCGAAGCGGTGCGGCCGTCCATCGATCATGAAGCGTACCCCGGGGTTGGTGGTAATGGGCACGTGGATGCGATGGCTGGCTACGAACGAGGGGTGTGTATCCCGGTGCGGAGAAATGATGCCACCGGGCTTCAGCTTGGCGGCCATGGCGCGAATGATCGTTCCGCCGGGCGGGTAGTGCGCCTCGAGCACACCGTGCATGAGTGGCACCGCCAGATCCTGGAGCGCGTCCCAGGCGGCTTCTTTGCTGACGTTCATGTCCGGCCAGCCGCTGCAGAACACCATGACCAGGGATTCGGTGTGCTCGTGCACCGAGTAGGCGTTCTGTCGATACTGGTTGGCGCTCCACACCTCGCGGTCGAGGCCGAGAATGCGGTCAATGAGGGGGTGCGCGTTGACCTCGCCGAGGTCTTTCAGGGTGCCGTCGAATTCCATCGTGCCGTGACGTTGCTGCCAGTTGTCGAACGAGTATAGCGAAATAATCTCGCTTGACCGACCGACGGAATTTTGGCAGGTTTTGTTAAGCGAGCGTGAAAACACCGCTAAAACGCTGAAAATACAAAACATCAACGAGGGTGAAATGCATGGCAGTTGAATCCGGCACGAAGCAGTCCCGTCCCCCCCTTCCGAGCAAGAATCTCACCTTCGCACTTTCTGCCGTGTTTACCGCGCCCGCCGGCGTCGCCATGGCCCAGGACCAGAGTCCCGAGGCCGATGAAGACCTGGTCCTCGAGACCGTTTTGGTCACGGCCACGCGCCGGGGCGCAACCAGTGCCATGGACATTGCGGAAAGCATCCAGGCCATTTCCGAAGAGACCATTCGCATTGCGGGCCTTAACGGCATCGACGATTACGCGCGCTTTATTCCGAGTCTTTCCTACGTGTCCTCTAACCCGGGCACGGCCTCGATTTACTTCCGTGGTGTGGCCGATGCCTTTGGCAGCTTTATCGCCGAGTCTTCTGCGGCCCTCTACCTCGACGAGCAGTCCCTGACGCTCAATTCGACGCCGAATCCGCGCATGGTGGACATCGAACGCATCGAAGCGCTGAGCGGTCCCCAGGGCACGCTCTACGGCGCCAATGCCCAGTCCGGCCTGCTCCGCATCATCACGAACAAGCCCGATCCGACCGGCTTCGATTCCTTCATCGACCTGACCTACAAGGGCGGGTCGGACGTGGACGATGGCTACGACGTCAGCGCCATGGGCAACTTTCCCCTTGGCGATGATTTTGCGATCCGCCTGGTCGGCTTCACGGCCAAGGACGGCGGCTTCATCGACAACATCAACGGCGACTCGGTGCGCTTTGGCCTCTTTAACAATGCGGGCCAGGAGCGCGAAAACTTCAACGAAGTTGAGTACAAGGGCGGACGGATTTCCGCGCGCTGGTTCATCAACGACGACTGGACGGCGACCGCAGGCATTGTCTACCAGGACACGCGTTCCGACGGGCGACCCGAAATCGACCCGACCGTGGGTAGGGACCTCGCCGTGGCGCGCTTCCGGCCCGACAACGAGTTCGATGACCAGGAGTGGAGCCAGTACAGCCTGACCTGTGAGGGCGATCTGGGCTTCGCCGATTTCGTGTCCGCAACGTCCTACTTCACGCGCGACTGGGTGTACCAGCAGGACACGCAGGGCTATGCGGCCTATTTCGGTACCTTCTGCTACGACGGCTATTACACCGCCTACTCCAATTACAACCCCTACTGCTTCCAGCCCGTCGGTGTCGGTAACTACTACAACGACCCGATCGGCTTCCTCCAGAACGAGCAGGAGGACACGAAGTTTGCGCAGGAGTTTCGCCTGTTCAGCGAGGGCGACAAGTTCAGCTGGGTGGCCGGTGTGTTCTATGAAAAGGCCGAGCAGGATTGGGTCTTCGACACCTTTGCCGATGGCTACGAGGAGTCCAAGGGTTACGACAACTGGCTCAACGGCCGGGTTTGCCCCACTGAGATCGAAGACGAAAACGGCAACCTCGTACCCTTCTGCCCCGTTCCCACGGTCAGCCCGGGCGGCGCCTGGTGGCGCTCGGCCGATTCCACCGACTGGACCCAGTACGCGATCTTCGGGGAGTTCACCTGGCACATCACAGACCAGTGGGACGCGACCATTGGTGGCCGCGGGTTCGATCGTGAGACCGACAAGATCTATTTCGTCGAGAACCCCCGCTTTAATGTGGTTACCATCAGTAACGTGGATGGCCAGCCCGGATCGCTGGTGCTGCCGGCG
>JBCDHO010000260.1:0-4593 GCA_038749855.1 Pseudomonadota bacterium | reverse complement strand
TCTCGCCTCAGAAGCCTGGGTCGCGCTCGGACGGGACACTGGGCTGCGCTGGGAAATCCTCCGCGACCTTGTGTTCTACCTGTTCGTACCCATCCTGATCTTCGAGGCGGCCATCACCATTCGCATCCGGCGGCTGCGTGACGAGGGCTGGCTGATCTTCGCCCTGGCCATCCCCCTGCTTGTGGTCGCCGCCCTGGCCGCCTCGGCGGTCCTCATGGCCTTCATGGGTGACGCGCTGGGCGGGAACTGGATCGTCGCCCTGCTCGTCGGCAGCATGATCTGCGCGACGGACCCGGCGCGACGCACGGGCGTGCGGCGTATTCCTAAGACCGGTGACAACCCGTGTCGCGCCCGGGACATCCTCGAAGGCGAGAGCATGCTCAACGACGCCACGACCATCACCCTGTTCGCGGTGGTATCCGGGCTGCTACTCATGCCCGACGGCGACATCAGCCTGCCGGCAGCGCTGGGGCGCTTCGTGGTCGCCCTCGCCGGCGGCGCGGCCCTGGGCGTGGCCCTGGGCTGGCTCTTCAACCTCGTCATTGACCCGGCCAACGACAGGATTGTCTCCACGGCCTCGACGCTGGTGCTGGCCTTTGCGAGCTTCTGGATCGGCGATCATCTGCTCGGCCTGTCCGGCGTGGTGACCACACTGGCCGCCGGCCTAACCATCGCCTGGCGCCAGCGCGTGCACCGGCGCGAGGTGGACATCGCCTTCGCCATTGACAGCTGGCGGGTGCTCGGCTTCCTCACCAACGCCATGCTGTTTTTCCTGGTCGGGATGAGCTTTACCGTGGGCATGTTCGAGCAGCACTGGCTTGCCATGGTGATCGGCGTCATCGCCGGACTCCTGTCCCGGGCGCTGATCGTCTTCGCCGGCATCGGGCCCCTGTCCCGGGTGCCGGGTATCGAAAACCTGAGCTTTACGGATCAGCGCATCGTGTTCTGGGGTGGAACGCGTGGCGCCGTCGCCATTGCCCTGGCCCTGTCGCTGGACCTGGACATTCCCAACTGGTACCTCGTGCAATCGACGGTGTATGGCGTGGCGCTGTTCAGCCTGGTGGTGCAGATGCCCGTGGTCGGGGCCGTCGAACGGGCGCGAAACCGGCGCCTGGCAGCGGCCGACGAATGAAATCGCTTAAGGCAGAGGACAGGCAGGTTCCGCAGGATTTGCAGGCCCGGGAGATTGCCGGGATCAGCGCATCAGCCGCTTAGTGGCTGTCGACCTGGTCACGCACCCAGGCGCGGGCAAAGCGCAGCTGGCGTTTGACGGTCGACTCGGAGACCTCGAGGATCGCGGCGATTTCGGGCATCGTATAGCCCCCAAAATAGTGCAGCTCCAGCAGGCGGGACAGCTGTTCATCCTGGGCGGCCAGCGTCTCCAGGGCCTCGTGCAGGGCCAGCACATCCTCGCTTTCCCCCTCCGCCGCCGCCAGACCTTCCTGCAGCGTGACCATGACCTGACCCCCGCCCCGCTTGGCCGCCTTACGGGCCATGGCGTGGTTAATCAGGATGCGCCGCATCATGCGTGCCGCCAGCGCGTAGAAGTGATTGCGGTTTTCGACCGAAACGTCAGCATCTGCGAGCTTGAGCCAGGCCTCGTTGACCACGGCCGTGGGCTGCAGGGTCTGCGCGCCGTGCTCGTTGCGAAAGGCCGATTGCGCCAGCTGGTGTAAGCGCTCATAGACCAGGGGCGTGAGCTGTTCGAGCGCCTCCTCGTCACCCGAGCCCCAACGCGCGAGCAGCTGCGTGACCTGGGCCGTGTCCGTACCAGGTGCCGGTGTGGGTGGTGGATCGCTCCGCTCGCTCATGCGTCCGACGTCTCCATCGCCGCCTCGGCCGCTTCCAGGGCCTCCCAGTAAGGGGCCGCTTTATCCACCAAACCCTGGCGCTCGTAGAACTCCGCCATGCGCTCATTGGCCTCCCGACGATTGAGGGATTCGGGAAGATCGTTAGCCGTAAAAAACGCATGCGCCGGGAACAGCAGCGCTTCCGCCTCGTCAAAGGTCCCCCGCTCGATGAGCAGGGCGGCGAGATCGCTGCGTGTTTCGTTGGTCAGTCGGTGTTCCTCGCCCACCACCGCCAGGCGAACTTCAAGGGCGTTTCGCCAGAGTGGCTCTGCCTCGTCCAGCCGATCCTGGATCATCAGCACCTCCGCCTTTCCGGAGCTCGGAAAGGTCCGGTTGAAATGGTCGGGCGGGACGTCGAGGGCGTCCAGAATACCCAGGGACCGGTCGAAATTCTCGATGGCCTCGTCGTAGCGCTCCTGGTCCATCAGCATAAACGCCAGGTTGTTGTAGGCCGGCCCCAGGGCCGGGGTTGCCCCATCAAAGAGTTCTTCGAGGATACCAATCATGTACTGGTTGGCGTCAATGGCTTCTTCCGTGCGGCCCGTGGCGCTGTAGAGCGTGCTCAGTGCATTCCAGCTCACGGCCACCTCGTGCACGCGCTTACCGAGCATCTTTTCCTGCATCTCGATGGCGCCAAGCAGGTACGGTTCAGCTTCCTCGTAGCGGGCCATGTCGCGCAGCAACTCGCCCATCTGACGCATGAGCTCCCCGGTCAGGGGGTGTCCCTCCGGATAAAGCCGTTCCATCATGGCGATGCCTTCACCCAGCACGGACTCGGCCTCTTCACGCCGGTCCTGGGTCCAGTAGAAGCCGCCCAGATCAGAGTGTGCCTGGGCCACCACGAGATCGTCCCCCGGGAACAGCGCCTTGGCCATGGCGAAGGCGCGCTCGTGAAGCACGGCCGCCTCGGCGAAGTTCGCCTCCGTTTCCTCGAGAAAGGCCTGCGCACCGATGGCCTCGCGGACCAGTTCGTGCTCCGGTCCAAGCACCTTGACCCGCTCATCAAAGGTGTAATCAAAGGAGGCGCGGGCTGCCGCATAGTCGCCCCGGTCCTGCTGAATAAAGCCCAGCACGAGGCTGATTTCCGCCGCATCGAGCCCACCTACGGGTTCGAAGTGGGTGGCCGCTTCCGTAAGCAGCTCCTCGGCCTGGGGTGAATTTCCCACGGCGTAGTACACCCGTCCAAGCACCTGCTCCATGGTCGCCTGGAGCTCCGGCTGATCGTCGAGCTCGGCCAGGTTATCCCGGCCGGTCTCGAGAATCTGCCGGGCCGTGACGTCCTCGCCAAGGGAGAAAAAGGGATCCGCCTCGGAGAAAAGGCCGGTCAGGAATTCCGTGACCGCCTCCGCGCGGGCCTGCTGTTCCAGGGCCGTGTCCCGCTCTTCCTGCAGCTGTTGCGTATAGAAGGTGATCAGCGCCGCAAAGGCCAGCACCACCGCCGCCGTCGTGGCAACACCCACCCGGTGGCGACGGACGAACTTGCCAAACCGGTACCCCAGGCTCGGTGCCTGTGCCTGCACGGGCTGGCCGGCCAGGTGGCGGTCGACGTCTTCGGCCAGCTGCTCGGCAGAGCCGTAGCGCTCCGCAGGCTCGCGCCGGATGGCCATGAGGCAAATCGTATCGAGGTCCCCTTCCAGCGCCTGGCGCAGGCGTCCGGGCGGCACGGAGCGGCTGGCGCTGATCGTTTCGAGGGTCTTCGCGCTGTGCTGGCCATCGCTGTCCGCAGGCATTTTGGTAATGGCCGTACTGGGTTTGGGCGCATCACCGGACAGGACCTGCTGACGCATCTCTTCGGGTGTTCGCAGCGCCTCGAAGGGGCGACGGCCGGCCAGGAGCTCATAGAGAATGACACCCAGGGCGTACACATCGGTCCCCGTGGTCACCGGCTCACCGGCAAGCTGCTCTGGCGAAGCATAGGCGGGGGTCAGCGCGCGCATGCCCGTGCGCGTGAGCTGCACGTCTTCGGAATCATCCAGCAGCTTGGCAATACCGAAGTCCAGGAGCTTCACGGTTCCGGCTTCATCGACAAGGATGTTGGAGGGCTTCAGGTCCCGGTGGACCACGAGGTTGCGGTGCGCGTGGTGCACGGCCCGGCAGACGGCCTGAAACAGGCTCAGGCGCCGTGAGATCGAGAGGCGATTGCCGTCGCAGTATTCGGTGAGGGGCACGCCATCGACGTATTCCATCACCAGGTAGGGCCGACCATCCGGCGTCATCCCGCCATCGAGCAGGGCAGCGATGTTGGGATGGTCCAGGCGCGAGAGAATCTCCCGCTCGGCCTGGAAACGCTGCAGCACCTGCTCCGAGTCCATGCCCCGGCGGACAACCTTGACGGCCACCTGCCGCTGGAAGGCGCCATCCGCACGCTCGGCCAGGAACACCGTGCCCATTCCGCCCGCACCGATTCGCTCCAGGAGGCGGTAGGCGCCCAGCACCTTGCCTTCCAGATCAGCGTCCGGGTCCGAGCCCGCCATCGAATCGGCGACCCGTGCCGCCTCGTCAGCGAGGGAGAAATCGGACCCTTGCGTTTGCTGTCGGTCGGCCTCGAGCAGGTTTTCGAGCTGCTGGCGAAGGGCCGTGTCATCGCCGCACGCCTGGTCCAGAAACGCCGCGAGCGCGTCGCTCTCGAGCTCAACAGCCTGATTGAATAGGGTCTGGAGTTTTTCGAGGTCTTGCATTGTTCCTCCTGACCAGCGGCGCCGTGCGGTGCCGTCTGGAAAATATAGCACGGGCCCGGCGCATC
>JBCDHO010000259.1:0-4608 GCA_038749855.1 Pseudomonadota bacterium | reverse complement strand
CAGCAGCCAGCTCGGTAGTCCCGAAGACGAAAGCGGTGCAGCGCTCACGCCGGACCAGGGACGGTTGATAGGGAAGTAGGTGTTAGCCTGGCCCGTGAAGTCCTGGAACAAAACCCAGTCGAACTCACCTTCGGTCCACGCGGTGACGCGCTCCACCATGTCAAACAGGCCGTAGCGCTTCGGTTCGGCCTGAAAATAGTAGGGGTAGGTGGAGCGCTCGGTTTCTGGCGGCATGGCAACGCTAAGTACGTGTCGGGTCGCCCGAACGTCTTCCGACAGATCCTTGATCTGGGGGATCGGTACCGTATCGGCCAGAACACCGCAGGGGGCATCGAGATGCAGCCGCGTCTCACGCTGCGTGCCATCGGTGAAGGTCAGGCGCACCTGGTGTTCGCGCGCATCGTTCCAATTCTCGGCCGTCGAGCCGACATCCCACATGGCGACAGTGCCCGGATCGTCAGGCACCAACAGAAAGGGCGTCTGGGTAAAAATCAGGTCTCCCGCTTGTTCGTCGCCGTTCAGGCCGTCGTCGCGCAGCACAAAGCCCTCCTGGCCGGCGGGCAACTGCGCGCCCATGCTGAAGGGGCAGAGGAATCGGTCGAGCACCTCGATCTGTTCCAGCGATGGATCGGTCACTTTTACTTCCATGCGCATGGACTCGGTGCCGATGCGAACGACCGCCGGCACGAACTCCGACCGCTCGACCAGCACCTGGTCGACATCAATTCCGAAATCCCGATCCACTAAGACTACTGGCTCACCGCCATGAACCTCCGGCCAATGGTCAGCCGGCGCTCCCAGGTGCGCGTGCACCCAATAGGAAAATGTGAGAGCGAGAACCGCCCAGAATGCAATGGATCGACGCACGACATCCCCCCGGAATAGCGATTAGTTGGACCTTGCGATGCTGAGGCCGCAGAACTGGCGGCGTGCAGGAACAGCATCGTCGCGAAAGCCTGTGGCCGTCAAGGGCAATGAGATGAACGCTTTTGTCCTGTGGCTGCCCTACAGGTGTGCTGCGTTGCTTTGAGGACCGGTAACCGAAACAAAGGGGCGGATCCGCCCCTAGGGCCCTGGGCACATGGTTTAGCGCTATGCTCCCCCCATGAAACGCATCGCCCTGATTGCCCTGGTTTTCGTGCTTGTCCTCGTCACCGGCGGCGGGCTGTGGTTCCTGCAATCGCCCTACCACCGCATCGCCCTGTGGATGGCCACGGGCGTCACCGCCAAGCAGCTGTGTTCGCTGACCTTTGTCTCGGGCCTCAAGGCGGAGCGGGCCTGGTCGCTGTACCTGGCGCCGCAGCTGCGCTGGGCCACGGACCTGGTCGCCTGGGATGTCGATCGCGGCGCCGCGTGGGCGACGGCGAATGTCCGTGGGCTTTACGAACAAACCGCGGTCTACCGGGATGGCCTGGGGTGCACGCTGGTGCGCGACGAGATGGTCGGCCTGGACAGCCCACTGGAACGGAGTCTCCGCGCGGACAACCCGCTGCCGCCCGCCGACGCCACGCGCTATGACCCCGCGCTGATCAACGCCGCCCTCGACCGTGCCTTCGAGGAGCCCGAGACCAGCTACCCCGGTGCCGCCCGCAACACGCTGGCCGTGGTTGTGCTGCACGAGGGACGCGTCATTGCCGAGCGCTATGCCGAGGGCATCGAGGCCGAAACCCCGCTGTTGGGCTGGTCCATGGCCAAGAGCATCACCACCACGCTGGTCGGGGCCATGGTGCAGCGGGGCATGGTGGACTTACACGCGCCCGGCGCCGTTGCCGCGCCGGCGGATCGGCCAAGGACGCGAGACATCACGCTGGACCAGCTGCTGCGCATGACCTCGGGCCTGGCCATCGATGAGCGCAACGACGGCACGGACCCGAACGTGGAGATGCTGTTCGTCACCGGCGACATGGCCGCCTTCGCCGCCAGCCGCGACCAGCGCCATGAGCCGGGTGAGGTCTGGAGCTACATGAGCGGCAGCACCAACCTGGCCATGCGCCACCTCCAGGACCGCATGGGCGGTGACCTGGGCAGCCAGATCGCCTTTATCGACGAGGTGCTGTTTGCACCCCTGGGCGTGACGACAGCGCTGTTTGAGCCGGACGCAGCGGGCACGCTGGTCGGTTCTTCCTACCTGTGGGCCAGCGCCCGGGACTGGGCGCGCATGGGGCAGCTCTACCTCGACGGCGGCCGCGCCGGCGATGTGCAGCTGATTCCGCCGGACTGGATCGACTACGTCACCACGCGGACGGAAGCCTCGGAGGTGTACGGCAGCGGCTTCTGGCTCTATCGGCGCTCCGAGTCCATGCCCCAGATCTTCGACATGGACGGTTTCCAGGGCCAGCACGCGGTGATCGTCCCGGAGCTGAACCTGGTGATCGTGCGGCTGGGGGCGACCAACTTCACAAGCGCAGGCAGCCGGGAGCTGGTGAGTGATTTCGTGGGGGTGGTGCATGCGGCTGCAGACACAGCCACGGATCGTTAGCGCGAACTCAGTTGGGTGCAGATTTCAGGCGACCAGTTGAAGGCGGGGGTGGCTCGGTTAACCGGAAAGAGTCTGGTCGTCCAAAAACGCAAAAAACCCGTGGCCTTGGACGGTGAACACCGCTTTAGGACCCGGGCTTTGACGTTTCGTCAGGGGGGAGCTGAAGATAGCCAGTGCGGCTAAACGCCAGTCGTTTTGTCGATTTTAGCCACCGTGAACTCCTTTTGCTCCAGGGCCAGCACCCTTTTATTCAATCAGACTGTGGCCTGTTTCGCAATATTGCTTCCTTCCAACGTTGGTATTCCGCACTCAAAATCAAGGCCTTAAAGTCCTCATCGTGATCCGCATGCTCAACCACAGAGCCGGGCACTAATTCCTCACACCGACTCAAGAGCGCCAAAACCTCATCGATGGAATCCTCGCCATGCAGCAGCCATGTGTAGCAAGCCAGGTTGTAGATCGCCAGATCGTCTGCAGGACGTAGTGCGATCCGCTCCTCAGTGTGACCCTTCGCTTCTGCGATTTGACCTACCCTCTTTTCCGCTCGAGCAAGATTGCCAAGCACCCTCACTCTGTCATCTTCCGTAGCCTCGGGATCGACCAAAACACCGCGGAACAGGGCAATGGCCTGCTCATAGTATGCATGGCGTTGCCGGTGGTCTTTCTCTTCCCTGGCTTCTTGCATGGCATTGATACCGCGAGCAATGCGCCCTTCCCGCGCCAGCTCAGCCAACTCGCCCTCCAACTCATTAACGCGCCCGCCAAACTGCCGCTCCAGCTCCTCCCCCGCCCGGTCAAGCAGCGCCATACCCGCAAAGCCTGAGGCAATCGAAACGCCAGTGAGCGCCAGAAATGAAGCGATCCATGTGTCAGGCGCGCCCTGTCTCCGTTCGTTCTCCTGAATGAGCAAGGCCAAAACTTCGGGGGTTGCACGCTAGGGCAGCACCAATAAGTCTTCCTGGAAAAAGCCCCAGGTCATCAAGCCGCCATCAGAAGCAAGAAACCCGGACACCACCACAGCCGCCAGGCTACCAATGAATAGATGCCCGAAGACTCCGGTATTCCAGCTACGACCGCCGCGGCCCGGCATTTCCAGGCTAAAGCGATGATCGGACCTCAGCGCCTGAGCCAGTCCGCCCAGCGCGCCGCCCACAACAATGCAGAGAACCATTTGCAGCGTACCGGGCACCGTAAGCGCTCCCAAGGAAAAGCGATTGGTGAGGAGTATTGTGCCAAATACGGCCGCCTTGGTGATCCACATAAATTGCGTGGTGTTTGTACGCAATGACCTCGCAATGCTGTAGGTGCAACGGAAACAGACGAACCCGTTCAGGCGCTCAGCTGCCGGACCGTCCGCTTACGGCCAGACCATCCGCCCAATGGCGTCAATGTCGGCAGTGTCAAAGAGGCCTTCCTCATTGATCCAGTGATAGTGGTCATGACCCAGACCGTCGCGCTGCTCGCGCCACTGATCAGCGAGCAGATGGCAAGCCGCGGTGCGTTCACTGACCGCAGCCTTGCGGTGCGCCCAGCCGTCGAAATGCCAGTGCCATTCCCACGACGTCACGTCGAGCCACCGAAACCAGACGGTCCAGTAATCGCCGTGGGTGCCAAGGTAGTGCGCCTGGATGGCGCTGTGCATGGGCGACCAGGCCCACTCGACCTGGCAGAGGAAGGTGGCCTCGCGCGGGTGGCTGACCTGTTGGAGCGCTTTCGGCCGGGGCCGGTCCTCGTGCTGGTAGACCAGGCCTTCGGGGCGGGGTGGCAGGTCTCGCACGGCGACGATGCGCTGCTGCGGCAGCGCGGAGGGGGTCAGGGGAACGGTGGGGTCAAACATGCTGTGTCTCCTCTTTAGTGCTTTGGGCAACACGCCCCGGCGCACAAGCTGGATTCAAATGCCGGACCGACTTTGCCCCTTCAACTGGGGCGGGGGCCGGTCAGCCCCATAACGTTCTCGCGGGCATGAAAAACCCGCTCTGCCAAAGCGGAGCGGGTTTCCATGGTTCTGGGGCCCTTCTCGCTTTAGCGGTATTTGTTGAGCGCCCGCAAGCTGGTGGTCAAATCGGAGCTGGAAATTAGCATACCTGGTCAGGCGACGATTTCAATGCCGGCTTCAAAGATCATGGACT
>JBCDHO010000258.1:0-4612 GCA_038749855.1 Pseudomonadota bacterium | reverse complement strand
TGGGCCTGGGTCCGGGGCTGTTCACCGCCTCCTAGTGCGCTGCTTCTGGCGTATCCCGGGCAATACGAAAGCCAATGTGGTTTGAGCCGAGGCTCATCTCCGCAGGTTGTCTGGCGGTGGGGCGGTAGCGAAGACAATAGGACGGCGCACACAGCCAGGATCCGCCCTTGATGACCCGCTGGGCGCCGATGGATGCGGGAGCGAACTGCGCAGCCACCTCCTCGCTGGGGCCGTGGGGAAGATCGGGAATGTGGCCCGGTGTGTACCAGCCGTCGACGTACTCCCAAACGTTCCCGATCATGTCGGCGAGACCGTAGGGATTGGCGTCGTAGGACCCGACCGGTGCTGTCCCGTGGTGACCGTCTTCCTTGAGGTCCGTGGCGGGAAACGCTCCTTGCCAGACGTTGGCCTTCCAGCCGCTCTCGGGGTCGGAGGGGTCATCCCACTCGGACGTGGGTCCGTTGCTGCCTCCCCGCGCTGCGAATTCCCACTCCGCCTCCGTTGGGAGGCGTGCACCGGCCCACTGCGCGTAGGCTTCTGCATCCTCCGGTGAAACCTGGACGACGGGATGGTCGCCGAGGCCTTCGATTGAACTTCCAGGACCGGTCGGGTGCCGCCAACTGGCGCCGGGGACGTAGCGCCACCAGGAGGTGTTGCTGGACAGGTCCACCGGTTCCGCCGGTTGCGCGAACACCATCGATCCGGGCAGCAGGAGCTCGGCTGGTAAATCCGGGAAGTCCTCGGCCTTCAAGCCCGTTTCGGCGGTGGTGACGTAGCCCGTGTCCTCCACGAACGCGGTGAACTGATCGTTGGTGACCTCAGTCGTCGCGAGCTGGAATGCACCGATCGTGACATTCATGAAGGGGCCCTCTTCGCGATAGTGCGACTGCGATCCGACGCGAAAGGACCCGCCGTCGAGCTGGACGAAAGACACATCGCCCGGAGGCGCTGCTGTTGCCGTGAGGGGCAGCAAGCCACAGACGCCTAAAGTGATGAGAGATCCGGGTTTCCAAGGTTTGATTTTTAACACGTTCCTGTTCCTGATTTTCGCGGTTTGTTCGCCCGCCGGGCATAGGGGGAAAGCACTTCCGCGGCGCGCACGCCCGGTTAGTGTTGCCCCGTCCCGGGCCGTGCTCAAAGGCCCGATGCGCTTATTCAGTCACCTCCGTTTTCACCGGCCAAATCGATAGGTGGCCGGCGTCGCTCAAGGTAAACGACGTACGCCACTGCGGCTGCCAGCATGATCGCCATGGCGTACCAGGTCAGCGCATAGGTGAGATGAGTGTTCCGAAAGTCGATGCGGGTCAAGCCGCCCCGCGGCCAGCTGTCCGGGGCGCCCTGATGATTGGCATCGATAAAAAAATCCTCGGGACCGAAGAGGCCACTGTCACGCTGCAAGGCCGCTATGTCCCGTGATACCCATCGCCCGCCGGCAGGGTCGTTGTCCTCGAGAAGGGTTCCTCCCGGTTCTGTCATGCGAAGCAGGCCCTCGACACGGACGTTTCCATCCGGTCGGTGCCAGGCGTTAGGCGGCAGACGGGTAGGGATGAACCCCCGGTTTACCCAGATATGTCCACGTTCAGTCTGCAGCGGGGTCAGAAGCCAGTTGCCGCCGCCCAGCTCGGTCAGGGCCTTGACCCTGTACGTGTGCTCGTGCACGTAGCGTCCCGAAATCTCGATGCGCAGGTAGGCGTGATCAGAGTCGTTGACGGGACCCCTGGGCAGGGGCCGTGCGGGTTGATTGACGCGCGATTCGACGGCCTCGATCAGATCAAGCTTCCAGTCGAGGCGCCGGAGCTGCCAATTGCCAAGGAGAATGCAGCTGAAAAACACCAGCCCCGCCAGGGACAACGCTGCAAGGCGAACGGGCCGCGATCGCGGCGCCGGACCGGAAGGGCTCAAGGGAGCTCCCTGGCTCGCTCAATCTGTTCGTGAGCCGGCATCATGTTTTCCTCGAGGTGGAACATGACCCATATCGAGCCGGCGAGGCAGATCACCAGGATGATGACCGTGAACACCAGGGATAAGGCCTGCCAGCCCTGCTCTGCCTGCAGGGTGACGTGGAGAAAGTAGTGGATATGCACCAGGATCTGCACCGCGCCGAGCACGAAGATCACCGCCAGGACCAACGGCACACTGGCCGACACGTTGCCCATTACCAGCCAGAAAGGCACCACCGTGAGAACCACCGAAAGGACGAATCCGGTCAGATAGGACCTAAGGCTGCCGGGAGCGCTTTGCGCGTGTTCGCTCAAAGGACCACTCCAGCAAGGTAGACAAAGGAAAAGACGCCGATCCAGATCAGGTCGAGAAAGTGCCAAAACAGGCTCAGGCACAGCACGCGGCGTTCATTGGCGGGCGTCAGGCCCTTCCAGTGAAGCTGTGCGATAAGCACGCATAACCAGATGAAACCCACGGTCACGTGTAGCCCGTGCGTGCCGACGAGAACAAAGAAAGAGGACAGGAAGGCACTCGCGCTGGGTGTCGCGCCAATGCTGATCAGGTGACTGAACTCCCGGATTTCAAGGTAGAGGAAGCCGAGGCCGAACAGGCCGGTAACCACCAGCCATAGGGTCATGCCGCGGAGGTCCCTGGCGTGCATGCGCAGCACCGCGAAACCGAAGGTGATCGAAGACAACAGCAGCAGGAATGTGGCGACGAGAATCCATTCCAGCTCAAACAGGTCGGCCGGGGCCGGTCCAGCCGCATAGTTTTGCCCGAGCACGGCATGGACCGCAAAGAGGATGCCAAAGATCAGGCAGTCGCTCATCAGGTACAGCCAGAAGCCCAGCATGGTGCCGGTTTCGTGCCCGTGCGATTCCTCACCGGTTTCGATGACCTCGAACTCGAAGACTTCCTCCGGGGGCAGGTTGGCCGGATCGAGCGTCCCGGTGTTCATCGTTCGTTCCAGGCCGGCTGAGCCGGTCCACCGGCGGCATTATCCGCCAGCGCACGGGTTCGCTCAGCTTCCGTGGCTTCCACCTCGCTCACCGGTATGTGGTAGTCACGGTCATAGTTGAAGGTGTGCTCAATGGCCACCGCGAGACAGGCGATGAAGCTCGCCAGCACAAGCCACCAAACGTGCCAGATCAACGCGAAGCCGAGGACGGTGGCCAGGGCGCCGAGGATGACGCCCGTGGCGGTGTTGTGTGGCATATGGATGGGGCTGTAACCATGCTCACGGCGCTTGAAGCCGCTGCGTTTCATATGCTCCCAGGCGTCCAGCGAATACACCCGCGGGGTGAACGCGAAGTTGTAGTAAGGCGGGGGTGAGGAAGTCGACCATTCCAGCGTTCGTCCACCCCAGGGATCGCCTGTCCGGTCACGAAGCGCTTCGCGGTTGCGTATGGAAACGGCGATTTGGATGACGAATGCGGCCACGCCGAAGGCGATAAGCAGCGCGCCAATCAGTGCTGTGAAGAAGTAGCCGGCGTAGATCGTATCTTCGAAGGCGCTGAGCCTGCGCGTGACACCCATCAGCCCCAGCACGTACAGCGGCATGAAAGCGAAGTAGAAGCCGATAAACCAGCACCAGAAGCTGATCTTGCCCCAACGGGCATCGAGCCTGAACCCGAAGGCCTTGGGCCACCAGAAATTGATGCCTGCAAAAATGCCGAACACCACGCCACCGATGATGACGTTGTGGAAGTGCGCCACGAGAAACAGGCTGTTGTGGAGCACGTAGTCCGCGGGTGGGACGGCGAGCAGCACGCCGGTCATACCACCGATTACGAAGGTCAGCATGAAGCCGACGACCCAGAGCATGGGTACGTCGAAGCGGATCCGGCCCTTGTACATCGTGAACAGCCAGTTGAACAGCTTGGCGCCTGTCGGAATGGAGATGATCATGGTCGTGATTCCGAAGAAGGAATTCACGTCCGCTCCGGCCCCCATGGTGAAAAAGTGATGGAGCCAGACGATGTAACTCAGCACCATGATGACGCAGGTGGCGTAAACCATGGACGTATAGCCGAACAGGCGTTTGCCGCTGAACGTCGGGACGACCTCGGAAAAAATTCCGAAGATGGGAAGGGTCAGGATGTACACCTCCGGATGCCCCCAGATCCAGATGAGGTTGACGTACATCATCGGATTGCCGCCGAAATCGCTCGTGAAAAAGTGTGTTCCCAGGTAGCGATCCGCCGTCAGCAGAGCGAGCGTGGCCGTAAGCACCGGGAAGGTTGCGACGATCAGAACGTTGGTGCAAAGCGTTGTCCAACAAAAGACCGGCATTTTCATCCAGGTCATCCCCGGCGCGCGCATCTTGACCAGCGTTACGATGAGGTTGATCCCCGACAACGTCGTGCCGATCCCGGCGATGTTGAGAGACCAAAGGTAGTAGTCCATACCGACGCCTGGACTGAACGTCAGCCCCGATAGCGGTGGATAGGCCAGCCATCCCGTGGCTGCGAACTCGCCCACGAAAAGCGAAACCATGATCAGTACGGCGCCGGACACCGTCAGCCAGAAGCTGAGGTTGTTCAAGAGTGCCAAGGAGACACGCACAGACTGATCGCAGGGGACGGCGACACACACAAACAGACATTGAACAACCTTCCGACAAGGCCCGATCTCTGTGATCCGGGTTTTTCTAGCGCCGCTGTGCAGGTGC
>JBCDHO010000257.1:0-4624 GCA_038749855.1 Pseudomonadota bacterium | reverse complement strand
GTGACCACGCGGCCGCCGGCGGCATTCTCCTCGTTCACGGCGAGCGCAAACAGGTTCACCCAGTCCAGGGCGCCGAGGGAGGCTTCCCCGGGCGTGGGCACGCGCTTCTTGAGCGCCTGGTAGAGCGTCGGTGCGCGGCGCTTCACTTTCAGCCCGCCCGGAAGCACACCCGGGCTGTGGCAGCCGCGTTCAATACAGCCCTGCATGGCCTCGTGGATGGCCAGCAGGCCGGCGCGGATTTCCTCCCGGCTGCGCCAGGCGCCCTCGTTGGCCCACATGATGTCGCTGATGGTCAGGTTGTGGTCCGTACACTGCTGGCGCAGTTCGGCCGTGGTGGTGAAGGGATAGGGCACCGCCGTGGTGTCCTTCACGATGCGGTCGGCTTTGGCTTCGTCCTGGTTGACCACGAAGCCGCCACCCACCGAGTAATAGTCCCGCTCCATGAGCTTGTCGCCGTTGGCATCCAGGGCCAGGAAGCGCATGCCGTTGGGGTGGTAGGGCAGGGATTCGCGCTTGTTGAAGAACAACTGCGCCTTCTCGCGAAACGGAATCTCCGGCCCGCCAGGCAGTTGCAGCGTGCCACGGTCGCGGACCGTCTCGAGCTTGCCGTCGATCGTGTCCGGATCAATCGAGTCCGGTTCATCGCCAAGCAGGCCGAGCACGATGGCCTTGTCCGTGCCATGGCCCCGGCCCGTGTGGGCGAGTGAGCCGTAGAGCATGACCTGGAGCTCGGCGACGGCGGACAGCTGGCTGGCTGCCTCCAGGCGCCGGACGAAGGTTCGTGCGGCGCGCATGGGCCCCACCGTGTGGGAGCTCGAAGGCCCGATGCCGATTTTGAAAAGCTCGAAAACGCTGACTGCCATGGCGACGCGGCGCTCCGGAAACACAGGAGCCGCAATTCTACTGCCAGATGTTATGCCGGGGCATCTTGCCGTCACGTCTTGTCGGCACGCCTTGCCGGCACGCCTTGCCGGCACGCCTTGTTGGCACGTCTTACCGGCATATTCGGCCGGCACGTTGCAGCGTGCAGGGCAGGGCGCTAGGGTTCCGGCATGAGCGAGCTGATCTTCTATACCCGCCCGGAGTGCCACCTGTGCGACGAGGCCGAGGACCTGTTGTCCCTGGTGGCGCCGGCCCGCGACTACCGCGTCGTGGACATCGAAGACGAGATCGCCCTGCTCGACCGCTACGGGGTGCGTGTACCGGTCCTGCGCCTCGAGCCGGCCGGCACGGAGCTGGGCTGGCCGTTTGATGCCGAGGCGCTCCAGGCATTCCTGCAGACGCCCTGAGCGATTCGCGTAGAAGCGCTTCCATTGCCCATAAAAAAGGCCTGCCGGGGGACCTGGCAGGCCTCAAACGGGAGGAGGGGTACCTCCCGCCAGGGTTCAGTGCAGCGCGTCGCGGGTCAGCGGGACGTGCCCTTGCCGTCTTTGAAGAGGTCGGAAAAACCATCCACGGCCTTGTCGACCCACTCGCGTAGGGTCATGAACAGGCCCTGGAAGATGCCGCGCGTGCGGTCGGCGGTTTCATCCATGAACAGGCCCAGCAGGATGTAAGCGACCACCGTCGGGCCGGTGAAGAAGAGCACCAGCAATAGCGCCACGACGCGAATCAACCACGCTTCCTGGCCGGACTTTTCCGCCAGGGTTCGGCAAACGCCGAAGAGCATCGGTTGACCGGGGCGGCCGTTCAGGTTTTCACGGACGCTGTCGAGAAAGTCGTTCTGGGCCATCAGGCGTTCTCCCATGATCAATGACTGTAGTGTACTGATGCAGGGACCATGCCAGATGTGCCAAACGTACCGTCTACGGACCTTCTGGTGAATCCGCGTCGCCGTCTGCGCCGGTTGGAGTGTCGAAACTCACCATTCCGTGGCAGGATTGGCCATCATGAGCGTAAGCACAGTGGATTCCCCAGGTGCCGATAAGGGCGCCGGCGACGGCGGCACCAACGACGGCACCCTGGATGGCGCCACGCTGGCCCAGCTGTTGGTGGCCGGCATACGCCACCTCTTTCAGCGCCGCGAGTACATCAATCGCATCAACGTGTTCCCGGTGCCCGACAGCGATACGGGCACCAACATGGCCTTCACCTTCAAGTCCATGCTGGAGGTGGCGGAGCGGCGCAGCGACTGGGCCCTGCCTGAGCTGCTGGGCGCCATGGGTGAAGCGGCCCTGGACGGCGCGCGCGGCAACTCCGGCGCCATCATGGCGCAGTACGTCCAGGGCTTTCGCGAAGCGGTGGGCGAGCGCATGCACATCGATGCGCGTGGCCTTGCAGCGGCCTGCGGTCGGGGCGCCGAACAGGCCTGGACCGCCATGTCCGATCCGGTGGCCGGCACGCTACCGACGGTGCTGGAAGACCACGCCCGTGCCTTGGGAGAGGCCGCCCGCCGCGGCACCCGAAACCTGCGCGAAACCTTCGCCGACGGCCTGAGCGGCGCCCAGACCTCGCTGGCCAATACGCCCAATCTCCTGCCGGTGCTCAAGCAGGCCGGCGTCGTGGATGCCGGCGGCCAGGGCTTCGTAGATTTGCTGGAGGGCATCAGCGCCTTCATCCGTGACGGCGTCATTGACGACCTCGACGCGGACTGGAAGCAGATGAGTGAGACCGACGGCGGCGGTTTTGATGCGCACGAGGGGCTTGATGTCGGGGACCACCAGTTCTGCACGGAGTGTGTCATTGAGGGCGAAGGCCTCGATCGCCAGGCGGTCATGGCCCGGCTCGAGGGCCTCGATCAGAGTTCCCTGGTGGTGGCCGGCAGCGACCGGCGCATCCGCGTCCACATTCACGTGAACAATCCGGCGGAGGTGTTCCTGGCCTGCGAAGACTTTGGTGAGATCGCACAGCAAAAAGCCGAGGACATGCGCTGGCAGCACAGCCTCATGGGGCATGCGGGCAAGGTCGCGGTGGTCACTGACTCCGGCGCGGATTTGCCGCCGGCAGAGGCCGAGCGCCTGGGCATCCACATCGTCCCGCTGCGCTTGAGTTTCGGTGATCGCGAGTACCTCGATGGGGTCACACTGGATGCCGAGGCCTTCCACCACCTGCTGGAGACCTCCGACGAGGTGCCCCGAACCTCGCAGCCGCCGGCGCGTGATTTCCGTCGGGTGTTCGAGCTCCTGGGCACGCATGGCTACGAGGTGATCTACGCGGGCATCTCCCATCATCTCAGTGGTACGTTCCAGGCTGGCGTGAGCGCTGCAGAAAGAAGCCCGGACACCGATATTCTCTCCCTGGACACGCTCAATGCGAGCTGTGGCCAGGGACTGCTGGCCATGCTGGCGGCCGAGCTCGCCCAGGAAGACCTGTCCCGGGACGAGATCGAGGCCGTGCTGCGCGACCTGATGCCGAAAGCCCGGGTCATGGCCATGCCGAACGAGTTGGATTCCGCTGTGCGCGGTGGGCGTGTTCCCGCCTGGGTCGGTAAGGCGGCGCGCTTTCTGCGGGTCACGCCGGTGCTCACGGCGAAGGAAGGTCGCATGGGCCTGGACGGCGCCCACGTGGGCTACGGGATCAACCCGGCGCGCTTCGCCGGGCGCGTGCTGAAGGCCATGGACCGTGACGAAACCTACCGGGTGCTCATCGCGCACATGGGCAACCTGGAAGGCGCCCGCGAGATGCGCCGGGTCATTCTCGAAGGGCATGGCAACATTCACTCCTGCCACATTACCGAGGCCGGCCCCGCGCTTGGCGTGCACATGGGTATGCGCGGCATCGTGATCGGTTTTCTGCCGGAGCCCCAGCGGCGCCGATCAACGGATGGCGCCACTGTCGACTCCGCCGTGCCCCCGCAGGCGGCGTCGAACAGTAGCCAGGCCACGGCGAGTCCGGCCGGTCATGCTTGAAGCCGGCCTCGCGCTGCTCCTCGCCTACGGGATCGGTGCAGTTTCCGGGAGCCTCGTCCTGGGCAAGCTGAAGAACGTCGACATCCGGACCATGGGCAGCGGCAACGCTGGCGGGACCAATGCGCTGCGCTCCGTTGGTTTCTTCTTTGCGCTCGGCGTGGTCATCATCGACGTGGGCAAGGGGGCGCTGGCCACCGGTTGGATTCCCGGACTGGTGGGTGCCGAGGGTGAGGCCATCATGCTCGCCTGCGGTTTCGCTGCGGTCTTCGGCCACTGCTTTCCGATGTGGCACGGGTTCCGCGGTGGCAAGGGAGCGGCAACGGTCATCGGTACGCTGATTCCGGTAGCACCCTGGCTGCTGCTGCCCATGATCGGCGCGTGGTGGCTGACGCTGCTCGTGACCGGCTATGTGGGCATTGCTACGGTCGTCTCCGGTTTCGCCCTGGTGCCGGGCGCCAGCTGGATCGGCGGCTCATCGGCGCTGGTCGCCTACTGCGTGTGCGTCGCCCTCTTTATGGCCTTCACGCACCGCAGTAACTTCCGCAATGTGCGCGCAGGGACCGAGCACCGCTTCGACAAAATTCGCATTGCGCACTGGCTCGGCCGCAGCAAGGGCACGTGAGCGACACCACGTTGGCGCTGGCGCGCCGTCTCAGCCATGAACAACCAGTCTCCGGCAAGGCACTGGCCGAGGCGCTCGGCTGCAGCCGGGCGGCCGTGTGGAAACACGTGGCGGCGCTGCGCGAACTGGGTGTCGCCGTCGAGGCCCAGGCCGG
>JBCDHO010000256.1:0-4634 GCA_038749855.1 Pseudomonadota bacterium | reverse complement strand
GCTCGACAGCCTGTCTTTTGATGCACCGGACCGCTCCGGCAGCGCAATCACCATTGACGCCGATGACGTTGACCATCACCTGGACGAACTGGCCGGCAATGAGGACCTCAGCCGCTACATCCTCTGAGGTCGCCTGCGCGTACAATGGACTACCTCGCGGGGACACCGCAGCAGGACCGGAGCACGGGAATCGCCATGAGCAAGCCAACGCTGGAAGCTAGCGGGGACGCGCCACGCAAAAGCGGTTCAGCCGATGTGGACGGAGAAGCAGACCGCGGCGCCGCAGCCACGACGCATTTCGGCTACCAGGACGTGCCCGTGGGCGAGAAGGAACAGCTCGTGCGCAGCGTCTTCGACTCCGTTGCCGACCGCTACGACGTCATGAACGACCTCATGTCCCTGGGCATTCATCGGCTCTGGAAACGAACGTTCGTTGACACGGCCCGCGTTCGCACCGGCCAGCAGGTGCTCGACCTCGCCGGCGGCACCGGAGACATCGCCGCCCTGCTGAGCGACACCGTCGGTGGCAGCGGTGAAGTGGTGCTCACGGACATCAACGCCAGCATGCTGGGGGTCGGTCGCCGGCGTTTGGAGGATCGTGGCGTCGTCGGCAACGTGCGCTACGCCCTCGCCAACGCCGAGGATCTGCCCTTCGCCAGCCGCAGCTTCGACCATGTGACCATCGCCTTCGGCCTGCGCAACGTGACGGACAAGCCGGCCGCGCTGCGAGAAATGCTCCGCGTGCTGCGTCCCGGTGGCATGGCCCATATCCTCGAGTTTTCCCAGCTGCGCGCGGAGCCGCTGCGCCGCTTGTACGACCGCTATTCCTTCAGCCTGCTCCCGGTCATGGGACGCCTGGTCGCCGGCGACCCGGACAGCTACCAGTACCTGGCCGAGAGCATCCGCAAACACCCGTCACAGAAAGCACTGGCCGTTATGATGCGCGAGGCCGGCTTCACGCGGGTTCATTACCGCAACCTCAGCGGCGGCATCGTGGCCATCCACCGGGGGACCCGTGGCTGATCCGGACGACACCGGCGACCGCCGCTACCGCACGCCGATGCCCGGCTTGCTCGCCGGCGCGATCGAAGCGGCCGTTAATCAGGCGCTTGCGCTGGATGAGTTATCCGTGGAGCGACTTGAGCGCCTCGAGGGCAAGGTACTGGAGCTCGAACTCGAGGGCCTGGCGATCACCCTGTTCTTCAGCTTCGCCTTCGGCACCGTCGAGGTCACGCTGACCGCCCCTTCGAAGCCGGCTACGCGGGTCGCCGGGTCACCGGTGGCCCTGTTCAGCCTTGCCACGGACAGCGAGGGCTGGGGCACCCCCGGCTCCGGTGTGCGCATCGAGGGAGACGCGACGCTGGCCAGGGACCTCGGCAAGCTCTTTGAACAGCTCGACCCGGATTGGCAGGCACCGCTGGACAGTCTGCTCGGCACGACCCTGGGCTTTCAGGTGGGCGAGGGGCTGAAGCGCGGCGCGGAAGGCCTGCGCGAGGCCTTGCGGAGTTCGCTGGACATGGCCGGACGCTACCTCAACGAGGAGTCCGGAGCCCTCGCGCCCCAGGAGGCGATTGACGATTTCAGCACGGCGGTCGATGACCTGCGGGACGGTATCGATCGCCTGGAGCACCGGCTCGGCCGCGTGGAACGGCGACGCGCCCAGGCCGGTGACGGCGCCGCTGACGAACACAAAAATCCGCCGGACCCGCAAGCCGAAACGTGATCCAGCCCGTGCGCCAGTTTCTCGCCCTGCTCCGGATCAGCGCGATCCTGGCCCGTTACGGCCTGAATGATCTGCTGACGGCCACACACCTGTACCGCCCCATGGGCTGGCTCACCTCCCTGGTTCCGGGCGCACGGGACGCTGCAAAGAAACCCCGTGGTGAGCGCCTGAGGCTGGCGCTGCAGGAGCTAGGCCCCGTCTACGTCAAGTTCGGCCAGATTCTGTCGACGCGCCGGGACCTCATTCCAAGAGACATCGCCGACGAGCTCGCCCTGCTCCAGGACCAGGTGCCACCGTTCCCCGGTGAAGCAGCAAAGGCCATCGTCGAAAAGGCGCTGCGCCGACCCGTAGACGAGTGCTTCGCCAGCTTCGACATCGAGCCACTGGCCTCCGCCTCCATTGCCCAGGTTCATCCCGCCACCCTGCCGGACGGCCGCGAGGTGGTGGTCAAGGTCGTGCGGCCAGACATCGAGGCAAACCTGCGCCGGGACGTGGATCTGCTTAAGGCCGTGGCTGGCCTGGCCGAACGCTACTGGGAAGGTGGCCAACGCGTTCACCCGCTGGAAATCGTCAAGGAATTCGAGACCTACGTCTTCGACGAGTTGGACATGCAGCGCGAGGCCGCCAACGCCTCGAGCCTGCGCCGCAACTTTGAGGACTCCCCGTACCTGTACATCCCGGAAGTGCACTGGCCCCTGTGCAAGCAGCGCGTTCTGGTCATGGAGCGGGTCTCCGGTATTCCTGCCGGAGACCTCGATGCGCTGCGGGAAGCCGGCGTGGATTTGCCCAAGCTCGCCGTACGCGGTGTGCGCGTGTTCTACCAGCAGGTGTTTCGCGACAACCTCTTTCATGCCGACATGCACCCCGGCAACATCCTGGTCGACGCATCGGACCCTTCGGACCCGACCTGGATCGCCCTGGATTTTGGCATCGTCGCCAGCCTCTCACCGGAAGACCTCTACTACATCTCAGAGAACTTTCTGGCGCTGTTTCGACGTGATTACCGGCGGGTTGGCCAGCTCCACCTCGACGCGGGCTGGGTGCCACCCGGTACGCGCATCGACGAGCTGGAGGCCGCCGTGCGCACGGTCGGCGAGCCCAATTTCACCCGGCCCCTGAACGAGGTGTCCTTCGGCGAGCTGCTGTTCAAGCTGTTCCAGGTGGCGCGTCGCTTCAATCTCAACATCCAGCCGCAGCTCATCATGCTGCAGAAGACGCTGCTGAACATCGAAGGCCTGGGCCGGGATCTCTACCCCGAACTGGACCTGTGGGGCGTCGCGAAACCGGAGCTCGAGGCCATACTGCGGGAGAAATACAGCGTCGAGCACGTCGCCAAGGACCTGCGCGAGCAACTGCCCATCTGGCTTTCCCAGGCGCCTGAGCTCCCCAACCTCATTCGGGACTACCTCACCAAGGCCACTCAAGGCGAGCTGCAGACCTACATCGCCTCCGAAGACCTCGCCCAGCTCCGGGCAGAACATGCCGTTTCTCACCGACGCACCCTGGGGGTGCTCGCGGCGGGCGCGATCGGGATTTCCGGCGCCTTGCTCACTGGTCTCGAAACCGGGCCCTGGTTTCTCGGCGGCCTGTCCGTGCTCGGCCTCAGCCTGCTCGGCTTGTCTGCCGTCGTTTTCTTTCGCTCGGCCCGGCGTTGAGCCCACCGCGTTAAAAGACCCGGAGACTCCATTTTGAGGCGAAGCGAACGACGCTCGCGCCAGACGCGACTCGCCTTTCACCATTAATCATCATAATGAGGAAATGCGCGTCTGGTTTCTTTTCCTGCTCCTTCTGCTCCCGCTGCCCAGCCTGGCAACGAGCGGGGACGATCGCCTGCAGGCACGCTTCAGTGAAGACCTGCGCACGGTAGCGGCAGAGCTGTGCTTTTCGGGGGCCGCCCCCGATCGGATCTACCGGCATGAGCTGGCCGGCGAATATGCCTCCGGGCTACAGCACGCCGGTGAATCGCTCAACACCCGTGTGCGTGAGGACCGGATCTATCTCCCATCCCTGCCGGACAATGCCTGCGTAAACTGGACCTTTGACCTGGGCAAAGCCATCGATGAGGGTGGCTACCGCTCCGCCTTCAAGGTCGGCGAGAGCGTTCTCGCCGTCACCAGCCTCTGGTATTGGAAGGGTCCCTGGAAACGGCCCCTACTGGTCCGCATCGACTTGCCCGAGGGTGCGCGTTTCTCCACGCCCTGGCCCCGCGACGGGGAGGAGCCCGGCTGGTACCGGCCGATCCAGACACCGTCAGGCTGGTACGCGCGCAGCGCCGTCGGCTGGTACCGGGATGAAGCGATCAGCGTGCCGGGTGGCACCGTGCAGCTGTCTTTGCTCGGCGAACTGAGCGATGCCCAGGCAGACAAGCTTCGACGCTGGATTCGCCGTTCCATCGATGCGGTTATCCCGGTCTTTGGGGAGTTCCCGAGAACCTTCTCCCAGGTCGTGGTCATCCCCATCGGCCAACGCAGCGAGCCGGTGCCCTGGGCCCACGTCATGCGTGGCGGGGGTCCCGCAGTCCATTTTTACGTGGACGAGAACCGACCGCTCAGCGAATTCGATGCGGACTGGACTGCGACGCACGAATTCAGTCACCTGCTCATGCCCTATGTTTCGCGAAAGGACCGCTGGCTGTCAGAAGGTGCGGCGTCCTACTACCAGAACGTGCTGCGCGCCCGCGATGGCCGCCTCAGTGAGCGCAGCGCCTGGCAAAAAATGTACGAGGGCTTTCAGCGCGGTGAAAAGGCCTCGCGGCCGGAGACCCTGATCGACGCCATGGATGGCGGCTGGGGAAGTGTCATGCGCGTGTACTGGAGCGGTGCCGCCATGATGCTGCAGGCGGACATGGCGCTGCGCGAACAGACCAACGGCGCCCAGAGCCTCGATACGGCGCTGGATCTGCTGCGCGCCT
>JBCDHO010000255.1:0-4642 GCA_038749855.1 Pseudomonadota bacterium | reverse complement strand
TTCTTCAGCGACATCTCCGGCTTCACGGAAACGGCCGATCGGCTCGAATCGGAGGACATGACCGAGCTGCTCAACGAGTACCTGACGGAAATGTCCAACATTGCCCTCGCCCACGGGGCCACCATCGACAAGTACATTGGCGATGCCATCATGATTTTCTTTGGAGACCCGGACTCCCAGGGTTTGCAGGAAGACGCCGTGCGCTGCGTGCGCATGGCCATCGACATGCGTAACCGCCTGCGCGAGCTCGCTGCCATCTGGGAATCGCGTGGCCTGTGCGAGACGTTGAGCACGCGCACAGGCATTCACACCGGCTACTGCACCGTGGGCAACTTCGGCAGTGAAGACCGTATGGACTACACGATCATCGGCGGCGCCGTGAACCTGGCATCACGCCTTGAGCATTCCGCGACCCCCGGCCAGATCCTGATCTCCAACGAAACCTATAACCTGGTCCGGGAAGAGGTTCAGTGCCGGGAGGCTGAGACGATCCGCGTGAAGGGCATCGCCTATCCGGTGAAGACCTTCGTCGCACTGCATACGCACGAGCAGGCGGGCACGCAGGCCGGGCGGGTCTTTGAGCAGCACGAGAAGTTTATCGTCGACGTGGACCTGGACCGCATGGGCGATGAGGAACGGTCGCTGGCGCGGGAAACCCTTCGCAGCGTATTGAAACGGCTTGATCAGGACGAGGAGATCGCGCCAGAACAGCAGCCGCCCCTCGACACACGGAAAACCGGCTCGGACTGAGCCTTTTCCTGCCTATTGGCGGGGCTTCAGGCCGTAGCCCAGCGTCTCGATGCGCACCACGCGACCGTTTTCGAAATGCACCTCTTGCATGAAACGGTTTTTGCCGAGGTCATAGAGCCACACGTCCACGTCCACCCGCACCGCGAGCTGGTCCTCCACCAGTGCGAGGCAGCTTCGGGGCGCGTTGCCCAGTGCCTGTACACGCTGGGACTCGACCGGATCGCAATCGATCACCTGCTGGTTGGAGATGCTGCGGTAGTAGGTCGTCCGGGTGGCGTCGTCCGGCGCGCCGCAGAGCTCGCCGATTTCATAGCGCGTGTCCCCGACCTGGACCAGCTGGTTGCCGCAACGGAATGCCAGGGTCAGCTCGCACACGCTGATCAGCAGCAAAAACACCAGGACTCTCATCGTTCGTTATACCTGCGTTGGTTTGGAATTACCGGGCGCGGTGCCCTGTGCGTAAACCATAGCGCACAAAGCTTGAACCGCGGCTGAAGGACAAAAAAAGGGCGGGCCCTCGCCCACCCTCTTTTCTCATGCCGAGCGCCGACAGGCGGCGCGGACGGTGTCAGCCGAACTGGTTCATGGTGTTGTCTTCGCCCGCAGCCTTCAGGGCGGCGTCACCGGCGAAATACTCCTTGTGGTCATCGCCCATGTCGGAGCCGGCCATGTTCTGGTGCTTCACGCAGGCGATGCCTTCACGGATTTCCTTGCGCTGCACGTTGGCCACGTAGCCGAGCATGCCCTGCTCGCCGAAGTACTCCTTCGCGAGGTTGTCCGTGGACAGGGCGGCCGTGTGGTAGGTCGGCAGCGTGATCAGGTGGTGGAAAATCCCGGCTTCGCGCGCCGCGTCAGCCTGGAAGGTCCGAATCTTCTCATCGGCCGCTGCCGCCAGCTCCGTGGCGTCGTACTCGGCGCTCATCAGCTGGTCCCGCGTGTAGGCGGAGACATCCTTGCCCTCCTCGCTCCAGGCATCGAAGACCTGCTGGCGGAAGTTCAGGGTCCAGTTGAAGGACGGGCTGTTGTTGTAGACCAGCTTGGCGTTCGGGATCACCTCGCGGATGCGGTTGACCATGGCGCCGATCTGGCCCACGTGGGGCTTCTCGGTTTCGATCCAGAGCAGGTCCGCACCGTTCTGCAGGGAGGTGATGCAGTCCAGTACGCAGCGGTCCTCACCCGTGCCCTTGCGGAACTGGAACAGGTTGGAGGCCAGGCGCTTGGGCCGCAGCAGCTTGCCATCGCGGTTGAGGACCACGTCGCCGTTGGCGAGGTCACCGACCGCCACCTCCTCACAATCGAGGAAGCTGTTGTACTGATCGCCCAGGTCGCCGGGTTCGTTGGTCACGGCAATCTGCTTGGTCAGGCCGGCGCCGAGTGAATCGGTCCGCGACACGATGATGCCGTCGTCCACGCCCAGCTCAAGGAAGGCGTAGCGGACTGCGCGAATCTTCGCGAGAAAGTCTTCGTGGGGCACCGTCACCTTGCCGTCCTGGTGCCCGCACTGCTTCTCGTCGGACACCTGGTTTTCGATCTGGATGGCGCAGGCACCGGCTTCGATCATCTTCTTGGCCAGGAGGTAGGTCGCCTCGGCATTACCAAAGCCGGCATCGATGTCGGCGATGATCGGCACCACGTGGGTCTGGAAGTTGTCGATCTGGTTTTGCAGGTCGCGCGTCTTCACCTCGTCCCCCGCCTCACGGGCGTCGTCCAGGGCGCGGAACAAACCGCCGAGTTCCCGGGCGTCCGCCTGGCGCAGGAAGGTGTAGAGCTCCTCGATCAGGCCCGGCACCGCCGTCTTCTCGTGCATGGACTGATCCGGCAGCGGACCAAACTCGGACCGCAGCGCGGCAATCATCCAGCCTGAGAGGTACAGGTAGCGCTTCTTGGTCTCGCCAAAGTGCTTCTTGATGGCGATCATTTTCTGCTGGCCGATGAACCCGTGCCAGCAGCCCAGGGACTGGGTGTACTGCGCCGTATCGGCGTCGTAGTCGGCCATGTCCTTGCGCATGATGCCCGCGGTGTACCTGGCAATGTCGAGGCCGGTCTTGAAGCGGTTCTGGAGGCGCATGCGGGCCGCGTACTCGGGGCTGATGTCGTTCCAGGAGGCGCCTACCTGCTCACGCAGGGCGGCGATGTTGGCGATCTCATCTGAGTAAGTCATAGGGAGCTCTCGTTTTCTCTGTGTTCCGGCGCCCGGGTCATGCCGGGTCGCCGTGGGTGTGTCCCGGCGCGCCTCTTCGCCGGAACCCGGGTTTCAGTCGCTTCAGGCCACCAGGTGCGGGTAGGCCGGCAGCGTCAGGAAGTCTTCCAGCACATCACGCTGGGTCATCTGGCGCAGCAGGGCCGTGGCCTTGTTGATGGCTGGCGTGTGACCGTTCATGCCCGCCGCCAGCAGCTTGGCGTGCTCCTCGCTGAAGAGCTCGTCGATCCACTCGCTGGTGATCGGGGTGCCAACGACGGTCTCAGCGCCGTGGTGCGACCACTGCCAGAGCTGCGCCCGTCCGATTTCCGCCGTGGCGGCATCTTCCATCAGGTGGTCGATGGGCACGCAGCCGTTGCCGTCCATCCAGGCAGCCAGGTAGAGGATGGAGACGCGGATGTTGTGGCGAATGCCGTCTTCGGTGATGCCACCCTCGCACGGCGCCAGGAGCTGTTCGGCGGTGATGGTCTCGTCCGGGTGTGCCGTGTCGATCTGGTTCGGGCCGGTCATGACCTTGTCAAACTCGGCGCGGGCCAGCCGCTCGAGGCCGGGATGGGCCACCCAGGTGCCGTCGTGGCCGTTCATCACCTCGCGAATCTTGTCGGCGCGCACCTTCTCCATGGCCGCCTCGTTGGCCGCGTCATCACCCTTGATGGGAATCTGCGCCGCCATGCCGCCCATGGCGAAGGCGCCACGACGGTGGCAGGTCTGCACCAGCAGTCGCGAATAGGCGCTCATGAAGGGCACACCCATGGTGACCTCGCCGCGGTCCGGCAGGATCCGGTCCGGGTGGGCGCGGAGCGTCTTGATGTAGCTGAAGATATAGTCCCAGCGGCCGCAGTTCAGACCAAGGATGCGGTCCTTCAGGGCGTGCAGGATCTCGTGCATCTGGAAGACGGCGGGCAGCGTCTCGATCAGCACGGTCACCTTCACCGTGCCGCGCTCCAGGCCCAGGCGCGCTTCGGACCAGCTGATCACATCGTCCCAGTACTGCGCCTCGCTGTAGTGCTCGAGCTTGGGCAGGTACAGGTAGGGGCGCGAGCCGGAATCCCAGAGCGCCTCGGCGTTGTGGTAGAGGTAGAGGCCGAAGTCCACCAGGGAGCCCGGGATCGGCTTGCCGTTGACGCGCAGGTGGCGCGTGGGCAGGTGCAGACCCCGCGGGCGCACCATGAGCACGGCGGTGTCGTCGTTCAGGGCGTAGTGCTTGCCGGCCGGCGTGCTGAAATCAATTTCCCGACGGATGGCGTCCATCAGGTTCACCTGACCGTCCATGACCGCGTGCCAGGTGGGCGAAGTCGAATCTTCGAAGTCGGCCATGTACACCTGCGCACCGGAGTTCAGTGCGTTAACCACCATCTTGCGGCTCACGGGACCGGTGATCTCCGTCCGGCGGTCGCGCACCTCCACGGGAATGGGCGCAACGCGCCAGTCGCCCTCGCGGATGTCTGCCGTCGCCGGGTCAAAGTCCGGCAGCGCGCCGGCGTCGAAGCCTGCCTGCCGGCCCTGCCGCGCCTCGAGGAGCTCGCGCTGGCGTTCGGTGAACTCCGTGGCAAGCTCTGCAAGGAAGGCCCGCGCCCCGGGGGTGAGTACGCGCAGCGAGGCTGGCGTGTCCGGGTGGATCAGTTCCAGGTCCGGCGTGCCGGTCTTTTCGGGCGTCGGCATGTCCAGGGCGGGTGAACTCATGGGGCAATT
>JBCDHO010000254.1:0-4655 GCA_038749855.1 Pseudomonadota bacterium | reverse complement strand
TGGCTTTTGATTGGCTTCGGCCTGGCCTACATGGCCTGGGGCCTGCGCCGGGCCTGGCGGCACCGGCCGCACAGCCACTGGCATGCGCACGAGGGCGCGCTCCACACCCACCCGCACAGCCACACTGGTGATCATGTGCACGTCCACGACGAGGTGCGCGTCCAGGACGAGGTGCGCGCCCACGACAAGGTGCGCGCCCAAGACAAGGTGGCCGCCGGTGACGACGCCGGGGGTCACGAATTGGAGGGCCGCCGCTCGATCGCGCCGTGGATCATCTTCATCATCTTTGTGCTGGGACCCTGTGAGCCCCTGATTCCGCTCCTCATGTACCCGGCGGCGACCCACAGCGTTCCCGGCGTACTGCTGGTCACGACCATTTTCGGTGTGGTCACCGTATTGACCATGCTGGTGGCGGTGACGGTGGCCGTTGTGGGCCTCAGCCGCTTCAAATTCGGGCGTCTGGCGTACTACGACCACGCCCTGGCTGGCTTCGCCGTGCTCGCCTGCGGCCTGGCCATCACCTTCCTGGGCCTGTAAGGGAGCGCCCTGACTTGACTGCTGAGAACGCATGAGCCAAACGTCAAACGACGAAATGAGCCGCGGCGCCAACACGAATGCCGACGGCACCAGTGTCGAAAACGGTTACCCGGTGGATTACCGCGCCGTGGACGCGGTGGTGAACCTCTGGACTCCGGAGGCGCTGTCACACCGGCCCGGCTGGACCGACGAGTTCTTCGTCGGCAAGGTCAAGGGGCAGCACTCGAGCTCAGGCATCAGCCTCGACGACATGCTCACCTCCATGGATGCGGCCGGTATCGAGCTGGGGTTCCTGGTGGCCGCCAAAGCGGGGCGCGTGGGCTTGCCCGGTTGCTACCACATGCCGCCGGAGGTGGTGGCTGACGCGGTGGCTGCTCATCCGGACCGCTTTCTCGGGCTGATCGGCATCGACCCCTACCAGGGGATGGATGGGGTCCGTGCCCTGGAGTACGCCGTCACCGAGCTCGGCTACATTGGCGCGCATCTTTATCCGCACTGGTTTGACCTGCCCCCGAACGACGCGAAGTACTACCCCTTCTATGCCAAGTGCATCGAACTCGGTGTGCCGATCCAGATGCAGGTGGGCCAATCGCTGATCTATTCGAAGGACTACCGCTGCCGCTCCGTAGGTCGACCGATCTATCTGGATGACATTGCCTGTGACCTGCCGGAGCTGAAGCTCATCGGCAGCCACGTCGGCATTCCCTGGCATGACGAGATGATCGCCATGGCCTGGAAGCATGAGAATGTGTACATCGCCACTGATGCGCACAGCCCGAAATACTGGCCCGCCTCCGTGGTGAAGTACCTCAACAGCTATGGCCAGGACAAGGTGATCTTCGGCACCGATTTCCCCGTGCTGCGCTTCGAGCGCACGGTCGGCGAGATCGATGCGCTGGGCCTGAAGCCCCAGGTGCGGCGCAAGTTCATGCGGGACAACGTTATAAGGCTCTACGGCCTTGAGGACCGCTTTGCGCCCACCGTGGGGGTCAGCCCGTGAGTTCACCGCTCGAGGGCGTCAAGGTCGTGGAGATGACCAGCGTGGTACTGGGCCCCTACGCCTGCCAGATTCTCGGCGACCTGGGTGCGGACGTGGTCAAGATCGAAGCGCCGACGGGCGACACGAACCGCAAGCTCGGCCCCTACCGCACGCACAGCGACATGGCCTCGCTGTTCATCAACTGCAACCGCAACAAGCGCAGCGTTGTGCTCGATCTGAAATCAGCGAACGGCAAGGCGGCCGCGCTGGCGCTCATGCGAGACGCGGACGTGGTGGTGCACAACTTCCGGCCCGGCGCCATCGACCGGCTCGGGCTCAACTACGACGCAGTGCAGGCCGTCAATCCGAACGTGATCTACTGCGCCACCTACGGCTACTCGAAACACGGCCCCTACGGCCGCAAGGGTGCCCTGGACGATTCCATCCAGGCCGTGAGCGGCATTGCGGCGCTGCAGCAGAAGGTGCTGGGCGAACCGCGCTATCTGCCTACCGTGGTGGCGGATAAAACCACCGGGCTGTTCGTGGCCCAGGCCGTCCTCGCGGCGTTGTTCCATCGCGAGCGGACCGGCGAGGGCCAGGAGATCGAGGTGCCCATGTTCGAGTCCATGGTGGCCTACGTGATGGTCGAGCACCTCTGGGGGCAAACCTTTGAACCGCCGCTCGGGCAGGCCGGCTACGTTCGGCTCATGGCCGAACACCGCAAGCCCTACCGCTGCCGGGACGGCCTTTACCTGGCCGTGTTGCCGTACTGGGATGCCCACTGGAATACCTTCTGCAAACTCAGCGGTCACCCGGAGCTGGCAGCGGACCCGCGGTTCGTGGACATGCAAACGCGGTTGAAGAACATCAACGCCTCCTACGGGGCCACCGGGGCGGTGATTGCCGAGCGCGACCGGCAGGAGTGGCTGGACCTGCTGGGCGAGACCAACGTGCCCATGATGGTGGTGAACGACCTCGATGACCTGATCACCGACCCGCACCTGGTCGAAACCGGTTTCTGGCAAACCTTCGAGGATCCGGAAGAGGGGACCGTGCGCATGGCCAGCTACCCCGCCAGCTTCAGCGCGACCCCCGCCACCGTGCGGCGCGCCGCGCCGCGGCTGGGAGAACACAGCATCGAGCTCCTGCGGGAAGCGGGGCTCGAAGATTCACAGATTGATGCGATGCTGGCCGCGGGCGAGACCCGGGTGCCGGCACAGAAAGACTGAACGACGGCGTAGTCGCTACGCCGTCGCAAGACAACCGTCACCGCTGGTCGGTGACGCCACAGGCCAGCCGCATTCCGCGCAATCGACTGCGCTGGACCGGCGCGCGAACCATTGGGAGGACCGAAGCCATGACCTTCAAGAACCTGTTTATCGAGCACGATCGAAGCCCCGAAGAGGAGGCCTGGGTCGAAGAGGAAATCGCGGACCAGGAGGAGCGTTTTGCCACCATCGACCAGGCCATGAAGGACCTCGGGCCGACGCGGGAAAAATGGTACCGGGAGTTTCATGACCGCATCTCGACCATCGGCTTCAACGAGGACGGGGACATGAAGCGCGTCATTCCCCGGGAGAAACTGCCCGCCCAGCCGGAAGGCCGGGAAGATCGGGTGGTCTGGAAACACGGCATCGACAGCGACGACTGAGGAGGAAACGCCATGGCACGCCCACACATCGAACCCTTCTGCGACCGCGACGTCGATTTCAAGAACATGAACCTGCCGGGCTTCGGCAACGGCATGCGCTACAAGATGCTCAGCTTCGACGTCGACACGGGCGCCTGCACCATGACCGTCCAGTTCGACGGGGGCTACAGCCAGAAGCCGGGCTTCTCCTGGTCCGAAATGGAGATGATGGTCATCGAGGGCAGCATCCGCGTCGGTGACAAGATCATGCGCAAGGGGCACTACAGCTATGTGCCCGCCGGCTACGCCATGCCGGCCATGAGCAGCGACGACGGCGCCCTGGTCCTCATGATGTACAACACCGGCGAGCCGAGCCTGGTGGAAGCGGATGAGCACCATCCGCAGGCGCAGGTCGCCCTCTACCACGACATCGACTCCTACCTGGACCTGCCCTGGGCGTTGGGCAACGTCACCAAGCCCTCCGTGGCCCAGGGCTGCCTGATCAAGCTGCTGAACTACAACCCGATCAGCTACGCGATGACGTTCCTGTACTGCATGACGCCGGCGTTCTACCAGGACAACATCAGCTACCACGACTGCGCCGAGGAGTCCTACCACCTCTGGGGCACGAGCTGGATGATGCAGTTCGGAGAGATTCCCACCGGCGGCTACTTCTGGCGCCCGGCCTACATCAACCACGGCGCCTTTGCCTCGGAGCTGGGCTGCATCGCCCTGGGCCGGGTCGATTCAAAGCTCTTCAACTACTTCCACTACAACCCGTGGTCGACGCCGAAGGAAAACCAGCTCCGCGCAGCCGCCCGCAGCTACCAGCGCGATCCGCTGCTGTACCAGTGGATGGTGAGCCACGCCCACAATCACCCGCATGGGCCGGAAGACTTCGAGCAGTCACAGGCCTTGCTCGGCACCCATCACGAGGCGCAGCGGGTGTCCGACGGCAAGGAGCACAGCCACTGGCATTCGCATAACCATGTTCATGACCATGAGCATGATCATGGGGAGGGGGTGCATCATCATGCGGATGGGGAGCATCACCATCATCATGATCACGATTGATTGACGGTTTCCGGCCGCGCCCGGGTGGGGGGCGGCCGGGGGGGCGGCCTTCGGCTGCCCTCGCTGCTCCTGCGCTTGGTGGGAGCGGCTCGCACGATAGCCTTCCTCGATGAGTGTTTCATTACGGAGCTCGCCTCAGGCCGCGTTCGCGGCCTGTCCCAGTCGCTCCGGGTTGCTCGGCGCTCCCCCCTGATTGGCCGCCCCCCACCCGGGCGCGGCCGGAAACCTCCCCCGGTGGCCCGGGTTGGTGCGCTCAGGTGGGTTTCTGCCGTGCTGACGTCACGTGTTTTTGCTTAACCTTCCGCAATCGGTTTGGCCCGCCCCTCCTCGATGGGCCCGGCGTGCGCGACCCCCAGGAATCTCGATGTAGGGGTCGGATGGCCTGCCTGGGGTTGGGGATCAATCAGGGGGTGTTGCCGAGCAACCCGAAGCGAC
>JBCDHO010000253.1:0-4668 GCA_038749855.1 Pseudomonadota bacterium | reverse complement strand
CTGCCACTCGAGGTGCTCAAAGACCCAGCGCGCTTTCGTACGGACCTTTTCTATCGCCTGAATACGGTGGAAATCCATCTGCCGCCGCTGCGTGAACGTCGCGAAGACATTGGTGAGCTGGTTGCCCACTACCTGTCCCACTACGAGCGCCGCTACGCGCGACCCAGGCGGATTCTTGATGCCGAGGTCCTCGCGCAGCTGACCGCCCACGATTGGCCGGGCAACGTTCGCGCACTGCGCCACGCCGTCGAGCGCGCGGTCATTCTGGCGGAGGCAGAGACCAGTCACTACCGAATCGAAGACTTCGCGCTTCCGGCCGCTGGCAGCCCAGCGGCGGGCTTAGCCGTGGGTCAACACACTGTCCCCGGGGTCCAGGCTGCTGCAAACACGGCTACGCACCGAGCCACGAATCCCGTCGCGCCTGCAAGCACCAGTCGTGAGGGCGCAACGCCCGTCATGACGCTGGAAGAGGTCGAGCGCCAGGCCGTGGCCTCGGCGCTGCACAAGCACGGCTTCAACATCTCCCGGGCGGCGCGCGAACTTGGCCTGACCCGGGCGGCGCTGTACCGGCGCATGGAAAAGCATGACCTCTAGCTTCATACGCTCTGGCTGCAGGAGACCCGCGCCATGCTGGCCGTGAAGGGGCGCTTTGCGGCGCAGATCACGGCACGTGCCGTGCTGCTGTTCCTGACACTCTTGCTGCTGGCCTGGGTCCTTTCGTCAACGGCTTTTCGGATCACACCCCTGGCGCTGGGACTGCTGGCTGCCGGGCTGCTGCTGGAGCTGCTCGCCTTTGTTCAGCGCAGCAACCAGGAGGTGGCGCGCTTCCTCGATCACATCGAGTTCGACGATGTGGGCCAGCGCATGCCCGCCGCGGTGCGGGGGTCCGGTTTCGATGAACTCAGCGACAGCATGGCAAGGGTGATCGCCCACATCGGCGACCGACGCCGTACCGCCGAGGCAGACCGACGTACGCTACAGGCGGTGATTGAAAACGTCCCCAGCCCCCTGTTCAGCGTCCGGCATGATGGCGTCATCGGCGTGCACAACCACGCCGCCCGACGGTTTTTTGCTCCCGCAAGTCCCGCGACCACCGATGCACTCGGTCACTGGAGCCCGGAGCTGTTCAACGCCATTCAAACGCAAGCGCCCGGGGAAAGCCGGGTGGTTCGGTTTACGCCGGGCGATGAGGCGCCGACGCGGATGGCTCTGTCTCTGACGGACATTGTCGTGGGCGGTCAGCGCCAGCGCCTGGTGGCGCTGCAAAACATCTCCAGCGATCTCGATGCACGGGAACTGGAAGCCTGGGAGGAAATGGCGCGGGTGCTCGCCCACGAAATCATGAACTCCCTCACACCGGTTGCCTCCCTGGCCGGAACAGCGTCCGACCTGCTCGCGAGCCGGAATGCTGCAGACCTTGAGAAGGCGACAGAGGCCATCGAGACCGTCGCGCAGCGCGCGGACTCGCTCATGGAGTTCGTGCAGGCCTACCGAAGCTTTACCCGCCTGCCCGAGCCGAAGATGCAGAAGCTTCCGGTCCAGCCGCTGTTTGAACGGGTGCGCCGCCTGATGGCCGCGGAGGAGGCCGCCCAGCATGTTGTGTGGACGCTATCCACTACGCCCAAAAACCTCGCGCTGCAGGCCGACCCGGATCAGCTGGAACAGGTCCTGATCAACCTGTTGAGGAATGCGATGCTTGCCGTCTCCGATGAGGCAAAGCCAGCCATTGAGCTGTCCGCGCACCTGAACCGCGAGGGCGCCGTGCTGATCGAAGTGGCCGACAACGGCCCGGGCGTACCCCAGGCGAAGCGCGACCGGATTTTCGTCCCCTATTTCTCAACGCGCCGGGGCGGCTCGGGCATCGGTCTCGCCCTGAGTCGACAGGTGATGAGCGCCCACGGGGGCAGCATTACCGTTCGCGACAACGAACCGAAGGGCGCTCGCTTCCAGCTCAGGTTTTGATACGCACGGGACCCTGGCCGTAGGGCCACTGGCAAGACAGGCCGATTAACAGCTTGGGCAGCAGGAAAAAGCGAATAGAGCATCGTTGCCCGTCGACCTAAAATGTCGGTAGACATGTCACGCGACACAAGCATGCGCATTTTCTCATTGTTGGCATTGATCCTGGCCATCGGAGCAAGCCCTCCGGCTTCGGCCCTATCGCCAGTGCCTCCGCCCCTCAGCCCGGGCCTCAGCGCAGTGTGGTTCGATGCGGAACGGCCCGGCACGGGCTGGGTGTTGGAAATGCTCAGCGGTGAACGCGCTGCCGCCTACTGGTTCGGTTACGACCAGGATGGAAACCCCGTCTGGCAAACGGGCGTCGGCGTGATCGAGCGCGATTTCTGGGGCCAGGAACGACTCGAGTTCGACACGCTTTATGCCGGCTCAGGCGCACGCTTTGGTGCCGAGTTTGACCCGGACGACGTTCGCTTGACGCCAGCGCCCGGCATCACCTTGAGCCTCTGGTGCGAGGGCGGGGGTGTCAGGCGAGCGAATGAGGAGGCTTTCGAGCCGCTGAATCGTCTCACCTACACCATGGGCGCAGGCTGCGAACCCAGGAATGGCATCCCTGGCTTTCCGGTGATGGCCTATGCCGGGCAAAGCGGCTCCTGGTACAACACCGAGCGCAACGGTGAGGGCGTCGTCCTGCAATGGATGTCACGCAATGAGGCGCTGGTCTACTGGTTTACCTACGACACGAAAGGCGCCCCACTCTGGCTCGTCGGTGTCGGCCAAGCCGGAGACGACGCCATCGAATTCCCGATTCTGCACTCTGCGCGACGGCTGGCCAACGGGGACGTTGAACTGACGGACTGGGGCAGTATGGCGCTGGCGCTCAGCTGCAACAGCGGCTCCCTGAGCTGGTCCTCGTCGGTTGATGGTTTCGGGTCTGGGGGCTTCGAAGTCACAAGACTGACAAAGCTTTTGCGACCCGCCTGCCCGACGGTTCGACCCACGTTCACGCAGCTGTACCCCTTTATGGAGGTGACGGACCTGCCCTTCGATTCGGCGCGAGACATCGTTGTACAGGATATGGCGGACAACGGTGATGTGCTGGCCTTCGAACGGGTGGCCAACGGCACCTCCCGACTGGTCGTACTGCCCTCTGACGCCGAAGACTGGCGAGCCCTGGGCGGTCCAGATGTCGATGAAGGCCAGGCGATCTTGCTCACCAACGACGGCGAAGTCGCCTATGCCGGCAGCACTAACGGCGTTGGCAATCTCCGGCCCTTCCAGCTCTCTCCCGAGGATGGACTCACTTTTCTGGCTGAGTTTCCGGCCGGTCGCCACGCATTGCAAGGCGCCTCGCTGGACCGAACGGTCCTTTCTGGGCGCGGACAGGACGGTTCACCACCCTGGACCTGGAGCGCATCCTTGGGGTACCAAGCGCTGACCTTGCCGGCTGACGTCAATCCGGAGGCCGCTACGCCGGTCTCGGTGGCCAACAATGGTGCGGTCGCCGTTGGTTTTGAGTCTTTTCCGGTTGTGACCCCACCCCCGACTTTCGAGCACTTTCCTCAGTCAAGAGCACTTCGCTGGAATGCGGACGGAAGCGTCGACTTTCTTTTCGACCCTGGCGGCCGCGCCTTGGGCAGTGCTGAACTGTGTGATGCAGACTGCAGCCTGATTTACGGCGTCGACACCGCCGGGCTTGCCGCAGACGATCCAAAGGTCGGTGTGCCTTGGTTTCTGTCCTTGGACGGGCGCTTTGGCAGGCTGGACGGAATCCGTGTGACCGTTCCTGGGCAAAATCAACTCGTCTCACGGCTTGCCCTGCAAGCGACGTCCGAAGACGGCAGCCTGGTCGTTGGCAACGCGTTTCCGAACGGTCCCGTCGTGCACCCCGCGCCGCGGCCCACGGCATTTATCTGGACCCAGGCGAGCGGGGCCGCCGATCTGCGCGACGTCTTGGCGTTGATCGACGCGGAAACACCGCGGTCATCCCTCACCGAAATTATGGCAGTGGCTTTGACCAGTGACGGTCGTCAACTGCTCTACACCGAAGACGGCGTTCCGAAAATCCTGAACCTTCGCTGATTTTGGAACAGCGGTCTGTCACGCCCAAGCCTATCGGGCGCTTCCAAGCTAAGAGACCGACAGCTGTCACCCGCGCCGCCGAAAACCTCGGCGGCGGCGGAAATCAAGGAAATCTCAGGGCAATTGCAATGCCGAACCCGAACGCGCCTCGGCACTGGCGTCACGCAGCGCCTTGAACTCGCTGCCTTCCGCCCAGTTGGGCCACTCGCTGCTGTTTCCGAGCCGTTCGGCAACACCGTAGATCAGCTCCGCATCGGCCACGATCCCGGTCAGATCCCAATCCGGTGACCATTCATCGCTCTGCTGGTGGTAGTCCTCGGCCGCGTAGGCGGCGGCGATCGCCGCGGCGCGTTCGGTGCCGCCGTCGACGAGATCACGCCCAGACCGGAAGCTGACCGCCGGCACGCCCACCTGGGCAAAGGCAAAATGATCAGAACGGAAGAAGCTTCCCGCTGCCGGGTTCGGATCGGGGCTGTAGCTGCGCCCTCGCTTTTCCGCCTCTTCGGTGAGGATATCCAGTAGCCCCAGCTTGGCACTACCCGAAATCGAGAAGTCACGCGTGGGGCCGTGCACGCCGGGGGCGTCCGTGTTGATCACACCGACGGTCGTGGCCAGCGGATAGAGCGGGTT
>JBCDHO010000252.1:0-4682 GCA_038749855.1 Pseudomonadota bacterium | reverse complement strand
CGGCCTCCTGCCGCTGCCGGGCTTCCTGGGCGTCCTTCTCCGCCTGAGCCTCGGCCTCGCGCTGGGCACGGGATTCCTCCAGCGCCTTGCGGGCTGCTTCTCGTTCCGAGTCTTCCGCCTGGTGCTCCTGCAGCGCATCGCGCTTCACGTAGGTTCGCTTCTTACGGAACTCCACGTTCACGGTCTTGGTGGTGGCGCGCGGGCCACTGCCCTGGATGCGCAGCTCGCTGTGGGAACGGCGCTTCAGCGTGACCTGGCGCGGCGCCGTGGCGTCGGATTCCGCCTTGCCGTGGCTGGCGCGCAGGTGCGCGAGCAGCTTTTTCTTATCGTCGTTGGAGACGGCCTCGTCTCCGGAGCCGGCTTCAATGCCGGCCTGGTTCAGCTGGTCCAGCAGCTTGTCGACGGTGACGCCGAGCACTTCTGCCAACTGGGATACGGTTACCTTGGACATGCTTTACTCCTAAAAGGGTTCCGAGCGCCTGCTCAGGCTGCTTCTTAAGCTTCCTCTTCGACTTCTGCTGTAGCGCCTGCTCAGGCTTCTTGCTGCTCTGCTTCCGGCTCGTCTTCTTCGAACCAGGGCGCACGGGCTGCCATGATCAGGGCCGCGGCGGCTTCCTCGTCGAGGTCTGCGTCCACGTCCTGCAGCTCGTCCACGGCGAGCTCAGCCAGGTCTTCCTGGGTGCGCACGCCTTTTTCCGCCAGGCGAAAGGCCAGGCGCTCGGTCATGCCCTCGAGGGCCAGCAGGTCCTCGGCCGGGGCATTTTCATCCAGTACTTCTTCCTTGGCGATGAGCTGCGTCAGCAGTGCATCGCGGGCACGGCGACGCAGTTCGTCAACGATTTCCTCGTCGAACTCTTCCACGTCGAGCAGCTCCGACTCGGGCACATAGGCCACCTCGTCAACGCTGCTGAAGCCTTCCTGCACGAGGATCGTGGCCACGTCTTCGCCCACGTCGAGCCGCTCCATGAACTTCTCGACCAGCTTCTTGCCTTCTTCCTCGCTCTTGGTCTCGGCGTCTTCAACGGTCATGACGTTGAGCTCCCAGCCGGACAGCTCGCTGGCCAGGCGCACGTTCTGACCGCCGCGGCCGATGGCCTGGGACAGGTTCGGCTCTTCCACGGCGATGTCCATGGCGCTCTTTTCTTCGTCGACAACGATGCCCGCCACCTCGGCCGGGGCCATCGCATTGATCACGAACTGGGCCGGGTTGTCGTCCCAGAGGATGATGTCGATGCGTTCGCCGGCCAGCTCATTGCTGACGGCCTGGACGCGGGAACCGCGCATGCCGACGCAGGCGCCGATCGGGTCGGTACGCGGGTCGTTACTGCGCACGGCAATCTTGGCGCGGCGGCCCGGGTCTCGGGCGGCGCCCATAATGTCGATGAGCTCCTGGCCGATTTCCGGCACCTCGAGCTCAAAGAGCGCCATGAGGAACTCCTTGATTGTGCGGCTGGCAAACAGCTGCGGACCGCGGAGCTCAGAGCGCACCTCGTACAGGTAGGCACGGAGCCGATCACCGGGACGCACCGTCTCGCCCTGGATCATATGGCGCGAAGGCACAAAGGCCTCGGCGTTGCCGCCCAGGTCCAGGTACACATTGCCGCGCTCGATGCGCTTGACGATGCCGTTGATGAGCTCACCGGCCCGGTCCTGGTAGGCCTCGACCACCTGGGCACGCTCGGCTTCGCGCACGCGCTGCACGATGACCTGCTTGGCGGTCTGCGCGGCGATGCGGCCAAACTCCGGGTTGTCCATGGGCTCCTCGATGGCGTCGCCAACCTCGATGCCGGCCTGGATGGCCTGGGCCGCAGTCACCGTGTACTGGGCTTCGGGAAATTCGATTTCCGCATCGTCCTCGACGATGTCCCAGCGGCGGAAGGTTTCGTATTCGCCCGTGGACCGGTCGATGGCAACGCGCACACCGATTTCTTCGCCACTGCGGCGCTTGGCCGCTGAAGCGAGGGCGGCCTCGAGGGCCTCGAAAATCACATCCTTGTCGACACCCTTCTCGTTTGAGACGGCATCGACCACCAGCAGAATCTCTTTACTCATGGTCGTGTCTTACCTTCCGGTTTGTACTCGGTTGTGGGCCCGTGGGCCGAATCAGTCGTTTTTGCCTGCCATCAGGGCATCGAAATCAGGCACCAGGCGGCCCTTGGCAATGTTGGCGAAGGGCAGCATGACCTCGTCGCCATCGACGTTCATAAGCACGCCTTCGTCGTCGGCTGCAAGAATTTTGCCCTTAAACTTGCGACGACCGTCCTGCGGTGCAAACAGGGATACCTGGGCTTCTTCCCCGGCGAAGCGTTCGTACTGGGCCGGGGTGAACAGGGGACGATCCAACCCGGGCGAAGAAATTTCCAGGTTGTAGTGGCCCTTGATCGGGTCCTCGACGTCGAGCAGGGCGGCCGTCTCGCGGCTTACGCGCTCGCAGTCCTCGAGGCCGACGCCGGCTTCAGCGTCGATGTAAATCCGCAGCACGGACTGCTTCGGATTGTTCTGATATTCGAGGCCCACGAACTCGTAGCCCAGTTGTTCAACCAGGGGCTGCAAGAGACCGTTCAGGCGTTGGCTACTCATAAATCGTGTAGTTCGCTTCTCATCCTGTGGGCGCGGCCGTCACGAAAGACGCGCACAAAAAAAGGGCGCACGGCCCCTCGAACCCCGGCACCACGCAGTGGTTCCGGGCATCGGCCCAATGGCTGCGGCGTGGCCGAGCGCATCAGGCAGGTGGGGGCGTCATTCGATCATCGCTTCTTCCACGTGCTGGCCGGCGCCTGTCACTGGCGGCGCGTTCGACCTAATAAAAAGGGCCCTGCTGGGCCCTTTTCCTGTCCCCGGTCTCTGGCAGGAAACCGGGACGCAAACTTGGTAGCGGGGGCAGGATTCGAACCTGCGACCTTCGGGTTATGAGCCCGACGAGCTGCCAGACTGCTCCACCCCGCATCAGCAAGGAGGCGTATGGTACGACCTCGTTTCGGGTTTTTCAAGACTCTTTTTCCTGTCCGTTTAGCCGGCTGGAGCTGCGCGCCTTGCGGGGAAGCCTGCGGATTTTCAGAGCCCAAGGGCATCAGATCGACCTGACCCAGATCAGCCGAAGAACAGGTAGGCGTTTTCCCGTGATTTTCCTCTGGTAGTTTGGAGGCATTACAGATCTGGAGTGGAATCCTTGGGCAAAGCAACACAGCACTTGCTGGAACTGTTCTCAGCAAAGAAACCTGTTGGACACATCTGCCTGACCGCTCTGCTGGCGTTCTCGTTTGCGCTGTTCCCAGTTCGTGACGCAGAAGCCGTCCGCCTGAGCTCCAACGGCCAAGGAGAAGCCCTGATCTTCCCCTACTACGGCGTCCTGAACGGCAATACGACCCTGCTCAATATCAGTTCTAGCGATGACACCCCAAAAGCACTGAAGGTCAACCTGCGTGACAAGGATGGTGCAGTCGCTTTGAGCTTCAACCAGTATCTAGAAGGTGATGGCTCCAGGGCCGCTGCTTTAAGTCGCGAAGGCGATGAGGCAAAAATCACCCTGGCTGACGATAGCTGCACATTCCCATCGCTCGGTGATGAGGTCACAACGATTCCTGGAGGCGTCCTTTCCGGCTACATCGAAGTCATCGAAATGGGGACTGTCCCCAATTCCGGGCTTTCCGAATTGGCGAATCTGATCAGAGCGGGCGATTGTGCGGCGCTGGCCGAACGCTGGGAATCCGGCGCCTGGGCGAGTGATCCGAGCGCTGGTCTGGAACCACCCTTGGGCGGGGTGTGGGGCAGCGCGTCGATCATCAACGTGGCTGAGGGCACGCAGTACGGCATGCCCACGACTGGGCTTGTACGATTCAGCAACATCGTTCAGCACACGCCGCCTGGCGAGAGCACACCCAATCTGGGCTCGGCACATGATGAAGGCACTCCAGAAGGCAGGACAGCCGGAACGCGATGCATTCGGAACTTAGACTGCCGAACCCTATTCTGGGCAAGTCCGTTGGACGCCGTCGCCCATGCGCTGCTGGTGTTCAGGCGGCACGGTCAGTTTTCCACTGAGACGGAGGTCTCTGCCCAGGCTGAGTTCGTCCTGACGCTCCCACTTAGGCGGCTCTTTCTTGAAGAGGAGCGACTTCCGTTCCCTAACCTTGTCGGATTTGAAGCTTTTGATCGCATGGGAACGGGGGGCGATCGGCCCAGCACGTGTCTTCCTATCGCTGAAATTCCACCCTGCGGAACGCCCTATGATTTTTTGCCCGAACAGATGGTGAACATCATGGCGATTGGGACGAACCCTGATAAACAATCGGTCGAGGTGAACTCGCCTATTTTGGGTGAGCCCTCCAGGCTCACCGTTCCAAAAAACCGATTCACTGATGAAGTGATCGATAGTGGAGCGATACATCTGCACTTTTCACGGAATTTCAACGATTTGGAGAGTACGGACGGTGAATTTTCAATAGGCCGGCCTGTATTGGTCACCGTCCTACAAAAGGTCTCCAACGGCCAGCTTGTTAATGAGCAAGGTCAGCGAGTACTGGCAAACTACGGAACTGCCGAAGCAGCAATTCCTTAGCTTGAGCATGAAAACACCGCAGTTTTTGTATCGATCTGCTGTCTAAATGGCCAAAACCATCGCCTAGCGAGGCCCTGCCTGACTGATCAGTTCATCAAGCTTCTGGTGAAGCGTCCTGTCGGGT
>JBCDHO010000251.1:0-4703 GCA_038749855.1 Pseudomonadota bacterium | reverse complement strand
GCCGGTTCGGTTGCCGGTTCAGTTGCGGGCCTAGGGCCGTGTCCGCTGCGCTGCTGGCCGCCAGGGCACCAGGTCAACCACCACCGGGAGGTGATCCGATGCAGCGCTGTCGCCGGCCTCGACGCCCATGGCGCGAAGCGACTGCCGATCCAGGATGCCCGTGTCGAGCACGAAGGCATTGGCGACGCGCAGCGAGTGGTCTGAGACCGCGATGTAGTCCAGGCGGCTGCGCAGGCCTTCGCGGCCGAAGGTGTACACGAGTTCCTCGTCCCCCAGGACCGGCGCTGTGACCTTCGTCAGCGGGCTGCCGTCTTCATCCAGCATGCGCGTTGCACGGTCGACGACGCCTGCATTACCCAGCAGATTGAAGTCACCGCCGAGCACCACGTACTGGGCGCCGCTGACGCTGCGCATACCAATGAGAATGCGGTTCGCCGCGTCGGCCTCGGCGAAGCGCCGCTCGTCCTCGGGCGTATTCACTGCACCGGAGGCTTTCAGGTGAACGCTACCGGCCAGCACGTCACCGATGGGTGTTTCCACCACGGCGGCGGCGAACCGTGCCGGAAAGTCCCAGCCGCCACCGTCGACCGGCGTCATGCGGGGTACCCGGCCGCGCAGCGCATGGCGGCTGACCATGAGCGTCCCGCTCCAGGAACCCGCGGTGCCGGACACCATCGCCTGCCAGTCGATGTCCGGATCGACATGCGTCCGGAACCAGTCAATCACCTGGCCTTCACTCAGGCGGGAGCGCGCCCATTCCTGGAACAGGTAAATGTCCGCATCCAGCGCGCGGAGCACGCGGCTGAAGGGCTCCGGCGTATCCATCTGAGAGCCCCAGAGCGTGTTCAGGCTGACCACGCGCAGCGCCCCCTCAGGCGCCTGTGGCAGGCTGGCGGCCGCCTTACCCGCCGGGTCGAGGCGCCGCACGTCGGGCAGGGTCACGGCTTCGCGCGCCAGCAAGGTGATTTCGCGGGTTTCCTGGTGTTCCGCATAGACAACCAGCCCCGCTTGACCGCCACGCGCAGCGGCGGGCAGGGTCTGGGCCAGCCGGGCCCGTGACAGCCGCAATTCAAACCAGCTTGCCGCGTGGCTTGGGCCGGCGGCGAGGCCCATGTCCGCCGAGTCGAGTTCGCGGGCCTCCGGGTCGAAACCGCTGATCGTCGGTCGCCAGCCGAATTGGCCCGGTTCCCGACGGGGTGAGAACACGATCTCAAGATCAGTGCCGGCTTCGAAGACGTGATCAGTCCCGCTGTCGTCGCCATCGAAGTCCAGGAGAATGTGCAAAGAGGAAGGTGCCCGCGTCAGCGTCAATGGTTCCGGGGTTGGGAAGCGCAGGGTCAGCTGCTCCCCATCCACGGCCAGCAGATCCGGCGTGTCCCAGTCCGTGAGATCGCCGTCGATCCTCACGAAGGGGTCCTCGGCAGCGGCTCGGGCAGGATTGGAGATGCTCGTCCATTCCCCGGAAGGGGTCGCTCCCAGTGAGAGCGTACTCAGGGGGAAGGTGGTGTCGATGGGCCGTTCGCCCTCCTGGTTGATGATGCTCAGGCGCACGAGCGGGTCCGGTTGTTCCCAGTCCACTTCCACGGTGCCGAAATGGTGGCCCCGAAAGGTTTGGCCGAGCCGGTAGCGGTTCGGTTCTGCCGGACGGAGGGCGGCGGCGCCGGTGCGTGGATTGCTCTTGTTGATCCCGCTCGAGGTCAGTTCGGTGAGGGGGTAGGCGCCGGGTCGATGCAGGCGGGAAAGCTCGGCGTGATGACGATCTCCGGAGAGCAGGACCACGCCCTCGGCGCGCGTCGACTCGAGCAGATCAAAAAAGCGCCGGCGTTCGTTCGGGAGGTTCATCCATTTCTCGAAGCGATGTTCGCTGCTGATGATCTGAATGCTGCTCACGATCAGGCGCAGCTCCGCAGGCTTCAGCAATTCGCGCTGAAGCCAGGCCCACTGCGCCTCGCCGAGCAAGGTGGCTTCAGGGTCCGGGTCCGGCCAGTACACCTTCTGATCCTGTTCTGAAAAGCGGGGATAAATGCGCAGGGGGCTGCGGTGGTAACGTGTATCCAGCACGATAAGCTGAACGCGCTGGCCCGGCTCCCCGTACACCTTGGAGTGATAACCCCCCTCGCGGGACCGGCGTGGTGAGTCTTTGGGGACGCCAAAAAAGTCGAGGAAGATTTGCTGCGAGGCGGCGCGCTGAGGAAACTCTGCCCCCGCGTCGTTTGCACCGTAGTCATGGTCGTCCCAGGTTCCGAGGATGGGAATACCGGTTTCCCTGAGGCGTTGGTAGCCCGGCTGCGCCAGCAGCAGGTCGTACTTGTCACGCAGTTCCTGCATGTTTTCCGTGTCGCCATAGATGTTGTCGCCCGCCCACACCCACACGTCAGGCTGTTCTCTGAGCACAGCCTCCCAGATTGGCTGAGGCTCGTCTTCCCCAGCACAAGAGCCGAAAGCCAGTCTCGAAATCGTATCGGCGCTCGCGGACGTGGCGAGCATTCCTCCGAAGAGGGAAAGGGCGAGCAGAGGAACCCGGAGGCAGCGAAGGTGGTCAAGCGGTTTCGAAATCACGGCAGACGGTCCCTTTAGTCGCATTGCGACCATTGTTGTTGGTGAAAAGACACCACCCCGCCCAGCACCTCCGGTCCCTGAGGCGGCGAGGTGGAAACGGGGTGTGGCGTTGCACGGCATCGGGCCGTGCAGGTCGCTAAGCTTATGACGTTTCTTTTACAGAACAAAAACCATGAGGGTGTGAATTGGACCGCCCCGTCGACCAGGCTTCCGCTGGCGCGCTGGAAAACCCGTCAGTCTTCGTAATGCCAGCGACGCTCGTCCTGGATGGCAAAGCCGAGGTCTTCGGGAATCTCCTGGCTTTCGAGCTGGGACAGGCGTTCCTGGGCTTGCCCCGTCAGCCCCTGCTGACGCTCGACCTGCGCGAGGCGGAACTCCGCCCAGACCGTTGACGGCTCGTTCTCGGCCGGTTCGTGCGCCAGGTAGCGGGTCAGCGCGGCGTTACCCGCCTCCAGCGCCTGGCCCGTCACGGCGGACAGTTTGCCGCGCTGATAATCCAGCAGCCGGAGATGCTCATCGGGCGCTTCCTCGTGCTGCCGGACCTGCGTCTCGGCTTCGTCCAAGAGCGAAATGGCCTCGTCCACCTGAAAATGAACCCCCTGCACGACGAGTCCGTACTGGGCCGGCCAGTTCCAGGCATCGGCCTGTAGCGCCTTACGCGAATAGGCGATGGCCGCTTCCTGGTCTTCTGCCTCCCGGGCAATGTCAGCCATGAGTCGATAGCCTGCCGCCTTGTCGAGCTCCAGCAGCGCATCTGCCTGGGCCTGTGCTTTTTCCGCGGACCCGCCCGCGATGGCGGGTGCCTCGAGGTAGTAGCGGCCAAGGGCGACACGCGTGGGCACATGGTTCTCATCGAGTTCCAGCGCCGTTTCGAGGTTTGACCGCGCATCGGTTGCCAGCCCTATTTTTCGGAACACGGAAACACTGTCGATGTGTGCCAGCTGACCCCGCGCAAGCCAGTAGTGCGCCTCTGTCGAGCTTGCCGCCTCGAGCTGTTCTTCCATCTGTTCGATGACGCTTTCTGCCTCGCCCGCTTCAATGAGGGACTGCATGGACGCACCATTGATCTGCGCCTGGACTGCAGCGCTGAGCAACGCACAGCCCAGGGCGAAGGTGGTGAGGAAAACTCGGTTCATGGCTGTACCTCCAGGGGCGCCGCCTGGCGCCGCAGATGATCGTTGATCCCCGCATCGCGTCTGCGGTGGATGCGTGTCCAAAGTGCAATGGCTGGCACGCCGATGAGCGTCGGTGCGAGCCATACCCAAATTGAATTTCCCAGGGACGAGTCGACAAAGCGCCCGGCGCCAAACACCAGGAACGCCGTGTGCGCTGCTATTCCTGCGGCCAGCATGGCACCCATGTGCTGGTATTTCCATTCCATGCCCTGGTTCGGTCGATTCAGAATGCGCCGCAGGGTGCCTGGGGTTCCCAGCAGACCGATAAGGCTCAGACCCATCATCAGCCAGGAGCCGCGCTGCCAACCCACCAGGAGCACCGCGATCGCGAGTACGAAGGCGCTGCCATGAATTGCGGTCTCAAGCCGCTCCCGATGAGCGCCCCACCGGCGCTTCAGGCGCGCGGCCTTTAGCCCGGTGAAGGCCGCTGCGAAGGTGATGGCCGCCAGGTAGAGCAGCATAAGGCCGTTTACCGCCCTGAGGTTATTCGCATAGCGGGAGGAGATCTCTGGATGCGTTGCCAGGGGAGCGAGCAGGGTCAACAGGGCAGCGAGGGCGGCGCTCAGCGCCGTCGCCAGCATCGCGTAGGCAAAGACCTTGCCTGCCTGCGTGTGCAGTCCCCGGCGCTTCCTGGCGACCACTGGCACCCAGAAACTGGTGAGCCCGATGCTACCAACAGCAATGTGAAACAGGACGAGGGTGTTGAACAGGGTTTCCATGCGATCCGTCTCCGGTTGCGCGTGTCGATTGATGGGCATCAGCATGGTTCAGACGTCGGGTTGGGCGCGATGACCCCCTGTCACGCGGTGAAGTGACCAGAGTCACTGTTTGCCGGTTCGCATTGCCGCCGGAAAGGAATTGTGCAGAATCAGGGCATGAAACTGCGGTTCGGTACCCAAGGACAAAGTGACCGTTTGCCCTCCCTGTGGTGGGCCGGCACGCTGACGGTGGGCCTGGTCTGGTTTGTTG
>JBCDHO010000250.1:0-4741 GCA_038749855.1 Pseudomonadota bacterium | reverse complement strand
CGTCAACCTGGCACTCGCTTAATGTAGGGCGTCGAAAATTCGCTGGGCCAGGTTACGGCTCACACCGGGAACACTGGCCAGCTCTTCCACACCGGCCTGGCGCACCCCACGAATGCCACCGAAGTGGCTGAGCAGTGCCTTGCGTCGCCCCGCGCCAACGCCCGGAATGCCCTCCAATGGTGAATCCGTGGCGGCCTTCTGACGCCGACCCCGGTGTCCAGTGATGGCAAATCGGTGGGCCTCATCACGCACGTGCTGAACCAGGTGAGAGGCGGGTGATTCCGGCCCGGGGTGAAGCGCTGCACGTCCGCCAGGAAGGACCCACTCCTCGTGCCCGGCACGACGTGAAGGCCCCTTGGCGACCCCCATGAGGGGCAAATCCGTCAGGCCCAACTCGGCGAGCACCTCGATGGCCTGCGTCAGTTGGCCTTTTCCCCCATCGACAATTACCAGGCCCGGCAGGGCGGCGTCTTCCTCTGAGAGGCGTCGATAGCGGCGCTCGAGCACCTGGCGCATGGCTGCATAGTCATCGCCTGGCGTAATCCCTTTGAGATTGAAGCGGCGATAGTGCGACTTCACCGGACCCGTCTGATCGAACACCACGCAAGAACCGACGGTCTGGTTGCCCGCCGTATGAGAGATATCGAAACACTCGAGCGTGGCCGGGAGCTCTTCGAGCCCCAGAAAATCGCGCAGGGCCTCGAACTGGCACGCGATGCGGGCATCCGAGGCGAGGTTCATCTGCAGCGCATGCTCCGCGTTGCGGCGTGTGAGCTCCAGCCACTGGCGTCGCTCGCCCCGCGGATGGGGCTGGATGGTCACCTTACGTCCTGCACGTTCACTGAAAACGTCAGCGAACAGTGCCTGGGAGGGCACCGCGTGGGAAAGCAGGATATCTGTGGGCGGCATGCGCTCGCGGTAAAACTGGCCGAGGAACGCCTCCAGCACTTCCGGATCTTCGATTCCAGCCGTCTGAGTCGGGAAATAGCTGCGCTGCCCCAGATTTCGACCACCGCGGAAGGTCATGACCTGAACGCAGCTCTGGTTCTGCGCCCGGGCAAGCGCCAGCACGTCGATATCACCGCTCCCATGGGAAACGAACTGTTGGGATTGCATCTTCTTCAGAATGTTGATGCGGTCCCGGTAAACGGCCGCCGTTTCGAAATCCAGCGCCGTTGACGCCGACTCCATGCGGGCAATCAGGCGGGTAATCACCTTTTCACTCTGTCCCCGCAAAAACAATAGTGCGTCATCCACCTGTGCCGCGTAGTCTTCCTGGCTGACGAGATCGACGCAGGGCGCGGTACAGCGCTTGATCTGGTACTGCAGGCAGGGGCGCGACCGATTGGCGTAAACCGTGTCTTCGCAGTTCCGCACGCGGAACGTTTTCTGAATCAGGTTGATGCTCTGCCGGACAGACCAGGCGGATGGATAGGGACCCAGATAGGTGCGCCCCTTTTGCCGTCGACCCCGATGAAAGGCGATGCGCGGGTAGTCGTGGTCCGTGGTCATGACGATCCAGGGATAGGACTTGTCGTCGCGCAGCAGCACGTTGTAGCGCGGCCGGTGCGCCTTGATCCATTCGTTCTCAAGGAGAAGCGCTTCACCCTCGTTGCGGGTCAGGGCGGTCTCGATGTCCCGAATCCGTGACACCATGCGCATAGTGCGGGCACCCTTCGGCCGGGCATCAAAATAGCTGCCGACCCGTTTTCGCAGGTTCGCAGCCTTACCGACATAGAGCACCGTTCCGCTGTCATCCCGATACAGATAGACGCCGGGCCCCGTCGGCAAGCGCTTTGCCTCTGCTTTGCCATCGAAGGCCGGCTGCTTGGCCGCCCTCGCGCGCGTGACCTTCCGCTGCTTGTGCTCAGGGGCTTTCAGCTTGCGACCGGGACTGTCGTCTCGCTTAGTCACTCAGTCTTCTGCCTGCTCCAGGCTGCTGAGCAGATCGTGGGTCGCATCATCGAGGAGATCACACATGAACTCGAAACCCTCCTGTCCACCGTAGTACGGGTCGGGTACCTCACTTACATGCGGATGCGCCCTGCCCCAGTCCAGCATGAGCGCGACGCGCGCCCGACCGCCCGGGTTCATGGCGCGGAGGTTGTGCAGGTTGTCCTCGTCCATGGCGAGGATGAGGTCGAAACGATCAAAATCCTCCTCCAACACACGGCGCGCTCGCAGATCGCTGATGTCGATGCCCCGATCGGCGATCGTGGCCATGGCTCGCGAATCAGGCGGGTTTCCGATGTGGTAGCTGTGGGTTCCGGCCGAGTCCGTCAGAACCCGACCCGCCAGCGGAGAAGCCGCCAGGTGGTGTCGGAAGTAGCCCTCGGCGGTCGGTGAGCGACAGATGTTGCCCATGCAGACAAACAGCACGCTGGCACGCTGAGTTTTATCGATCATGTTCGGGTTCCTGCTGGAGGCGCCCAAGCTTGGCCCGCACGGTCCAAAGACGCAAGCTGTGAACCGGGCACCGGCCTGCCTGGCAGACCGCTGGCCATGCTCAGCGGGTTTGCGCTCAGGAAGAAGGCCAGCCCTCGTCCAGCCGTTCAAGATCCCGGGCGATGGTCCTGGGATCGAATGGGGAGGTAAAGATGGCGTGGATACGACCTTCGGGATCGATCACGGTGAGCGTCGAGGAGTGCGCCACCAGGTAATTTTCATCTTCCGGCGCCTCAGGCACCTTGTACACCGCGCCGGCCGCGCGCGTAATGAGATCCAGCTGCGCAAAGTCACCGGTGACACCGTGAAAGGCCGGATCGAAGTAGGTGACATATTCGGCCAGGCGCTCCGGCGTATCGCGGTCCGGGTCGACGGACACGAGATAGTAACGGTCATCCAAGCCGTCCACATCGTCCAGTGTGCCCTTCACCTGTGCCATGACGCTCAAGGCATTGGGGCAAATGTCCGGGCAGTAGGTAAAGCCGAAGTAGAGCACGGACCAGTGGCCTTGAAAGTCTTCGGACGAGAAGGTCCTGCCCTGCTCATCAACCAGTTCGAATGCCGGGAGCGCTCGCGGCTGATCGAGCACGTAACCACCGGTCGGTTCCGGTTCCGGATGCAGGGAAAAGGCAAACCAGAGGCCGAGCGCAAAGGCGCCCAGGGCAGCCAGCAGCAGGGGGATACGCGTACTCATCGTTTGCGACCGTCGCGCACGGGCACATCCAGCTTGAGCTGGCGCCCGTTTTCCAGGGTCAATTCCAGGTCCACCGTGGCGCCCGGCTCCAGGCCCTGGCGCAGGCCGAAGAGCATCAGGTGGTCACCGTGGGGCTTCAGGACCGCTGTACCGCCGGATGGCAGGTCGATGGCGGGCACCTCTTCCATGCGCATCATGCCGTCGGCATGCACATGGGTGTGCAATTCGGTTTTGTCCGCGAACGACGTGCTGGCGGCCACCAGTGCCGTGTCCTCGCCGCCGTTGTTCAGCGTCAGATAGATGGCGGCCGTCTTGGCGCCCGGCGGCGTGGCGCGCGCCCAGGCATCCTCGACGGTCACATCGGCCCAGCAAAGTGCGGGCAAGAGGGTGGTGGCCAGGGCCAGCATTACAAAGCTTCGGGTGGTTATCATCAAATAAGAGCCTTTGGCAGGGTCTGGGCGTCGCTGCGTATGGAAACGGCGGCAACTCACGGTCCTCATCCCGGAAATGGCGATTCCGCCGGCGTTTTCAATCAGGTTTTTCCGAGTCCCGGTTCAGGACAAGAGCGTCCGGCTTGGCACTGAAGGGTTGTTCAGTCGTGCTGGCCTTCCATTCGGGCTCGGACCCGCGCCAGGTCTTCCGGGCTGTCCACTCCGGCGGGGATGGCTGAAACCGCCTCGTCAATGCGAATCGTCATGCCAAGATCAAGGAAGCGAAGCTGCTCCAAACCCTCCGCGCGTTCGAGTTCCGATGGCGCAGCCGCCGTAAACCGTTTCAGCGCGGCGACCCGGTAGGCGTAGAGCCCAAGGTGACGCCGATAAGGCACACCCGCTGCAAGCGCCCGGTCATCATCCTTTGCGTCCCGTGCATGGGGAACGGGCGCGCGACTGAAATACAGCGCCCTGCCCTGGCCGTCCACAACGACTTTCACGGCATTCGGGTCCTGAATCTCACGGGCTTCAGAAATGGGCCAGTAGAGGGTTGCCACGTCACCGCCAGAACGTAGCAGGCCGGCGACCTGGTCGAGGCAAGCAGGGGGCATTTCGGGCTCGTCCCCCTGCAGGTTCACAAGCACCGCATCATCTTCAAGCTCCAGCGCTTCGGCGACCTCAGCGATGCGGTCGCTGCCGCTGGCGTGGTCGTCGCGCGTCATCAGGCACTGACCACCAAATTCCCGCACCGCCGTAGCAATACGAACGTCATCGGTCGCTACGCAAACGCTGCGAGCAGAAGCCGCACCGGCGGCGCGCCAGACGTGTTCAATCATGGGGAGCCCCCCGATCGGTGCGAGCACTTTCTCTGGCAGGCGAGATGACCTTAATCTTGCTGGTATAACAATATGATAGAACATTTATCGTATGTATAATCTAATTATTGCTCAGCAGCTTTTCCACCGTTCGCAGCCACGCCGATTCCCAGGTCGGCGGCAGCTGGGCCGAGACACCCAGGGCCCAGCTGTTCTCCAGCCCCAGATCATCGCACTTCACCGCGTCCTTTTCTGTCATTACGAGGGGCCGGCCGAGCTTAGCGAAATCTTCGCGCCCAAAGCGGTGGTGATCGGGAAACGGTCTGCGGTCCAGCACGTTCACGCCCAGGGCGTCG
>JBCDHO010000249.1:0-4760 GCA_038749855.1 Pseudomonadota bacterium | reverse complement strand
CCGGGATTTCCTCTCGGACAAGCCCGTATTCTCGGCGGTCGCCGAGGAATTCCAGGAATACTGCGAAGGCGCTGAGCTCATCATCCACAACGCGCCCTTTGATCTGGGCTTCCTCGACTACGAGTTTTCCCTGCTGGGGCAGGGCAGGTCAGACTGGAGTGAGGCCTTTCAGATCATCGACACGCTGATCATGGCCCGCGATCTCCACCCCGGCCAGCGCAACAGCCTTGACGCGCTGTGCAAACGCTACGAAGTGGACAACAGCAACCGTACGCTCCACGGGGCGTTGCTTGACTCGGAAATCCTGGCGGACGTTTACCTGGCCATGACCGGTGGGCAGGTGGACCTGGGCCTCAGCCTGGATGCGGGCCCCGATCTGTCTGCCGTCACAGCCGGGCTGGAGGGCGTCGATCGCCCGGTGCTCAAGGTGCTGCGCGCCAGTGCCGAAGAGCGCGCACGGCACCGCGAGCGCCTTGACGACATTCAGTCAAAGGCCGGGGAGTGTCTGTGGCTGGAGTTGGAAGAGACCGGCTAGGCCGGCACCAGCGGGCCAGGTCAGGCCAGCGTTTCAGATCAGCGCTTCAGGGAGCAGTAATGAACTGCTCGGCCAGTAGCGGGTGTGAACGCGTGTCCATCCACACCAGCGTTTCAAAGAACCGCTGAATGTTGTCCACGTAGGCCTTCGCCTCGAAGCCGCGCGCATAGCCATAGCGGGTGTGCCGGTGGTATTGCTCCTGGGCAAGCATGGGCAAGCGGTCCCGCACATCAAGCCAGTAATCCGGGTTGCCGCCCTGTTGTTCGGTCAGGCGACGTGCGTCCTCGAGGTGGCCCATGCCGATGTTGTAGGCTGCCAGCGTGAACCAGGTGCGGTCCGGCTCGGCGATGCGTTCCGGAAGCCGGTTGCGAAGGCGGACGAAGTACTCGGCGCCCCCGCGAATGCTCTGCAGCGGGTCGACGCGGTCGTCAACGCCCACGGAACGTGCCGTGTTCAGGGTCAGCATCATGACGCCACGAACACCGGTCGGGGACACGGCAAACGGGTCCCAGTGCGACTCCTGGTAGCCCATGGCGACGAGCAGTCGCCAGTCCAGGTCATGCTGGTCGGCGGCCTCTTGGAAGAACGGCAGGTAGTGCGGAAGTCGCTCCCGCATGCGCGCCTGGAAGTGCATCATGTCCACCAGGTCCAGGCGCTCGGGTGGTGAGAAAAATCGTTCCTCGATGGCCAGCAGATCGCCGTCTTCGCGGGCCTGGCGGAGGTAGAGATCAGCGGCCTGCACCAGCGAGTCGTCGTCATCACGCTGAAAGGCCCAGGCAAGTTCCTGATCCTCGCCCACGGTAAAGGCCGTACGAACACCCGGGTAGTAACGTCGCTGCAGGCCAAAGATGCGCTCATCGACCAGCGTGTACTCGAACTCGCCCTCGCTCACCGCGTGCAGCAGGCCCTCGACGCCGACATTATCCCGGGATTCCCAGGTTAGACGGTCACCCGCTTCCTGCGCGAGCCACTCCTCGTAGGAGGATCCGGCGAGGACGACGCCCCGCAAGCCTTCAAGGTCCTCCAGGGTTTCCGGCATCCTGAGCCCCTTGCGCACCACGACCAGCGTGTGCGTTTCCGCATAGGGCAGGGCGAAGCGGAACTCGCTTGTACGCGCCGGTGTTTTCGAGAGATTGGCGGCGATTAGGTCACCTTCGCCGGCTTTCAGGAGTTCGTCGAGGTCGCCGAACTCACGAACCACGCGAACACGAAGGTCCACGCCCAGTGAATCTGCGAAGCCGCGGGCCAGCGTGTACTCGGGGCCACTGGGCCCGGCGCCGTCCAGGAAATAGCTGCTGGCGCCGTTTCGCGTCAGCATGATGATGTGGCCCCGTTCCTGGATATCGGCCAGCCTGTTGTCTGGCGCTACCGAACCTTCCGAGCCGAAATAATGGCTCAGGGCGAGCGCCATTACGGTCAGCAGAGTGGGGATCCCAAGCGCGCGCATTCGCACGCCCGATGCCAAAGCACCGCGTACACGAACCGTCAGGGCGGTGAGCCACCGCCTTGTCTCTGGCGCCATCCTGCGCATTGGGGGATCCATCTGAATAGAAGGGCGGCATATTTTAGCTGAAATTCACTGGCATAGCGAACCGGTCAAGGGTGCATCCCTGACGGGCTGTCTCCTGCCGCCGCTCATGTGCAAAGGATCATCACGGTACTCCCCGGTGCCGTGTCGGCACGGTACAATTGCGTCCTTCATTTCAAGGCACGAGCTCGCATGTCCACCCGCACCCGTTTCGCTCCGAGCCCGACCGGCTACCTGCACGTTGGCGGCGCTCGCACGGCCCTGTTTTGCTGGCTTCAGGCCCGCAAGGAGCAGGGCGCCTACATTCTTCGTATCGAGGACACGGATCTCGAACGCTCTACCCCGGAATCGGTGCAGGCCATCCTCGATGGCATGGACTGGTTGCAGCTGGACTGGGACGAGGGGCCGTTCTTCCAGACGGACCGCTTTGACCGCTACAGCGAAGTGGTCCAGCAGCTGCTCGATGAGGGCAAGGCCTACAGGTGCTACTGCAGCAAGGAGCGCCTTGACGCCGTGCGCGAGGAGCAGATGGCCGCAGGCATCAAGCCTCGCTACGACGGACGCTGCCGGGAGCGTACCGAGCCCGAGCCGGGTGTCGAGCCGGTCATTCGCTTCCGCAACCCGCCGATCGGCCAGGTGGCCTGGGTGGACCGCGTGCGCGGTCGTATCTCCATTTCCAACGAGGAGCTCGATGACCTGGTCATCGCCCGTCCGGACGGCTCACCCACCTACAACTTCACGGTCGTGGTGGACGACATGGACATGGGCATCACGCTCGTGATCCGTGGTGACGACCACATCAACAATACGCCGCGGCAAATCAACATTTATGAGGCGCTGGGTGCGACGCCCCCGGAGTTTGCGCACGTGCCGATGATCCTCGGTGAGGACGGCGCGCGGCTGTCGAAGCGTCATGGCGCGGTCAGCGTGATCCAGTACCGCGACATGGGATTCCTGCCGGAAGCGCTGCTCAACTACCTGGTCCGTCTGGGCTGGTCCCACGGTGACCAGGAAGTATTCAGTGTCAATGAGATGGTGCAACTGTTCTCCATTGATGACGTGAATAAGAAGGCAGCGGCCTTCGACCATGACAAGTTGCGCTGGCTCAACCAGCACTGGATGAAGACCCTGCCGGCGGACGACGTGGCAGAGCAGCTGCTGCCTCACCTCGAGGCCGCCGGCATCGATCCGGCGCAGGGCCCAGCGCTGCCCGACCTCGTCGGTGTCCAGGCAGAACGGGTGCACACGCTGATCGAGCTGGCGGAGCAGAGCCGCATCTATTACGAGGACTTCGGGGATTTCGAGCCGACCGCAGCCAAGAAGCACCTGCGGCCCGTGGCTGAGGCGCCGCTGCGTGCGATCCACGAGGCGCTCGCTGAGGTGACCGACTGGCAGCCGGGGACGCTCGATGCCGCCGTGCGCGAGACCGCCGAGGCCCTGGAGGTTGGCATGGGCAAGATCGCCCAGCCCCTGCGCGTCGCGCTCACGGGCAACAGCATGTCGCCTTCCATCGACCTGACCCTGTGGCTGGTCGGCCGGGAACGTTCGCTGGCGCGCATCGAAAAGGCCCTGGCTTTTGTTGAAGCCCGGGCTGCCGCCCAGGGCTGACGGCCGTCCTGCTGCCATGTCGAAGGTTGAGCGTCTTTATCACCTGCACAACATCCTGAATCAGCGGCGCACGCCGATTTCGCGCCAGGATCTGATGGAGCGGCTCGGCTGCTCCCAGGCTACGCTGTATCGGCTGGTCAACGAGCTGCGCGATTTCCTGGGTGCGCCCATCGAGCAGGATCCGGACACGCGCGGCTTCTACTACGACCGCAGCTACGAGCAGCACTTCGAGCTGCCGGGCATCTGGATCAGTCCAGACGAGCTGCAGGCCCTGCTGACCGCTCGCCAGGTGCTGGGCAATGTGCAGCCGGGTTTGCTCGAGGGCGAGCTGGCCTCCCTGCAGCAGCGCATCAGCAACCTGCTGCAGGACAAAGGGGTAGAAACGGAGGGTGGCGATTCGCGTATTCATATCCAGGGCGTTGCAGCCCGTGCCGTGCCCGGTCACCTGTTCCAGGATGTGCTGGGAGCCCTGGTGGAGCGCAAGCGGCTGCAGATACGCTACCACGGCCGGCGGCGCGATCAGGTCAGTGAACGTGAGATTTCGCCCCAGCGTCTGACCCAGTACCGCAACAGCTGGTACCTCGACGCCTGGTGTCACAAGGCAGAGGGCCTGCGTAGCTTTGCCCTTGAACGTATCACCGATCTTGAGCGCCGTGATGCCGAAGCAAAGGAAGTGACCAGCGACGAGCTCACCCGCCACTTCGATGGGGCCTACGGGATCTTCTCCGGGCCCGCCGAGCACCTGGCGCGCATTCGCTTCAGCCCGGAAATGTCCCGGTGGGTCGCCGAGGAGCAGTGGCATCCGGACCAGAGCGGCGCCTTCGATGACGACGGTGCCTGGGTCCTGTCCTTGCCCTTCAGTTCGCCACGAGAACTGGCCATGGACATTCTCCGCTACGGACCCGAAGCTGAGGTGCTGGAACCCGATTTCCTGCGCGACGCCGTAGGCGACGCAGCCCGCACGACGGCCCAGCAATACCGCTAACCCCCAACGCTTACCGACCCTTCTCATGGTTTGAGAACGGCGCGTGTTCTCCTGTGTCTGTAACAGAGGAGAACGACCATGCTCTACGGCGACTACATCGACTT
>JBCDHO010000248.1:0-4770 GCA_038749855.1 Pseudomonadota bacterium | reverse complement strand
TCCTACGGCACGGACTTCGGCATGCTGCTGGAGTACAAGTACTCGTCCGAGGACGATTTCGCCGATCACATGAGCGGCGTCGACGCCATGATCGAAAAGGGCTTCGTGGACCCGGAGCGGCTCTACATCACCGGCGGCTCCGCCGGCGGCATCGCGGCCGCCTACGCGATCGGCCTGACGAACCGCTTCAAGGCGGCGGCCATCACCAAGCCCGTGATCAACTGGATCTCCAAGACGCTCACCGGCGACACCTACACCTCGCAGATCGCCCAGCAGTTTCCCGGCCTGCCCTGGGACGAGTTCGAGCACTACTGGAAGCGCTCGCCGCTGTCCCTGGTCGGCAACGTCACCACCCCGGCGCTGCTCATGACCGGCGAGCAGGATTTCCGCACCCCTATGTCGGAGACGGAGCAGTACTATCAGGCGCTCAAGCTGCAGCGCGTGGATACGGTGATGATTCGCGTACCTGAGACCAGCCACGCCATTGCGAGTACGCCGTCGCGCATGATCGCCAAGATCGACAATACGCTGGCCTGGTTTGCGCATTACGGGGGAACGGCCTTCGGCGACCTATCGTCAACCGAGGGCGGTGGGGCGGAGCAGTCTCGGTAGGGCCTCGCTAGCGGAGCGTCTTTACTCAAACAGCGACCGCATGGCGCCCGAGCCGGATGTTCTTGCCAGTTCGGTGGGTGTCTGACCTTCGGCATCGACAAGGGTCAAATCGGTTCCGGCAGCGATCAGCGCTTCCGCCAGCTCAGGCAGCTCATGCTTGACTGCAATGTGCAGCGGGGTGCCGAAGTGATTGACGATGTTCACATCGGCGCCGCTTTCAATCAGCAGCAGCGCCACCTCCGTGTTTTTGTTGAAGGTCTGCAGGGCAAGCGCCGTGCTGCCGCCGATGTCCAGAAGATCAAGATCGATGTTCAAGGGCTGCAGCAGTGACCCGACCTCCTTTGACAGGGCAGCGTGCCAAAGGGTGAAGTCCCATTCGTTTCTCACCGTTGGATCAGCACCCGCCTTGAGCAGTTGCTGGACCACGGTAAGGTCGTCACGCTGAACGGCGTTAAACAGGGCGAGACTGTCACCCTTCGCAGCGCCTGCCGTAGCGCCGTCCGCACCGGTCATCATTTCAACGATTTCCGGATTGCCCACCAGCGCAGCAAGACTCAGGGCATCGGAGCCCTTGTTACTGCGTATGCTGACGTCGGCACCAGCGGCAAGAAGAATGCGCACGGCTTCTACGCGTTGCTCAAGGATCGCACCGTGCAGCGGCGTTCCACCCGAGACATCGACCGCGTCAATCGCTGCCCCGCGCGCAATGAGCAGTTCCAGGGCATCGTTCGCGCCGGTGCGCGCTGCCAGAAAAATCGGCGTGCGAACGTTTCGGTTCTCCGCCTCCAGCGCTGCGCCCATGGCCAGGAGCAGCGTGATCATGGTCGCCTGGTTGTGACGAGCGGCGACATGCAGCGGCGTTATGCCATCGTCGTCAGACACTGACGGGCTGGTCCCACCCGCAATCAAACCCTGAGCCTTCTGCAGATCACCCTTACGCGCCGCGTCGTGCAGCGGCGTCCAGCCCCCCTGGTGGAGATCACCTGCGGGCGCTGCGGAAGCCAACCAGGTCACAAACTCCGTATGGTCTTCCCGGGCAGCGACGTTCAGAGGCGTCTGGCCAAAACGATTGGTGAGGGTCGGATCTGCACCGGCTTCCAGCAGCACCTTGCCGACATCAATCGTGCCGTTGTAAGCCGCAAGATCGAGGGCGCTCCGATCGTCCTTGACCAGCGCATTCACGTCAGCCCCCGCCTCTAGCAGCACGCGCAGCGTGTCCGTATGGCCGTTTTGCGCCGCCATGTGCAGGGGCGTCCAACGGTCTTCTGCCCGGGCGTCGACTTCAGCGCCCGCCGCCAGGAGCATGTTGACGATGTCCACGTGGCCGTTCAGCGCAGCGCCATGGAGCGCGCTGCGGCCGCTGTCTGAACGGTAATCCAGGGATTCACCCTGCTGCAGCAGCTGTTCCAGGGTGGCGGCGTCGCCATTCTTCGCCGCGTTGTACACCGCCGCACCGCTGGCCTTCGCCGGCACGGAAGCGCTGAGCGTAATCAGCAAAAGTACAAAGGCCGACGCGAATCGATTTGCCATGTCGATGGTTCCTTACAGAGAGCTGCCAGAAAAAGCATAGCAGCTGACGATTTGGGGGCGATCACGCCTCGGCGCGTTCGCCCGGTTTCAGATCGAAGGGCCGTGCAATTGCAGTTACAATAATAGGAGTGATTTCAAGCGCCGGCGAGTCACAGGCGGACCCCAGCGCAACCGCAACTGTCCCGGGGCCCAACCCATGAGCGTTACTGCCATCATCAACGGCACGCTGGTCAACGAAGGCCGCGTGTTCGAAAGCGACATTTTGATCAAGGACGGCCGCATCGAAGCCATCGGCGCGGGCCTGTCGGTACCGGAAGGCGCCAGCGTGTTTGATGCCGCCGGCGGTACGGTCATGCCGGGCATGATTGACGACCAAGTGCACTTCCGTGAGCCGGGCCTGACCAAGAAGGGTGACCTGCACACCGAATCCGGCGCGGCCGTGGCGGGCGGCATCACCAGTTTCATGGAGATGCCCAATACCAACCCGTCCACGTCGACCCGATCCGCGCTGGCGGACAAGTACGCTGCCGCCGACGGCCGGGCCCACGGCAACTACGCCTTCTACCTCGGCGCGACACCGGACAACATCGAGGAGATCAAGGCGCTGGAGACCGGCGAGGCCTGCGGCGTGAAAATTTTCATGGGCGCCTCCACCGGCGACCTGCTGGTCAACCAGCTGCCGGCCCTGGAGCGCATCTTCGAGCACTGCCCGACCATCATCACCACCCACTGCGAGGACACGCCGCGCATCCGGGACAACGTGAAGAAGGCCATCGCGGAATTCGGCGAAGACATCCCCATGTCCGAGCACCGCATCATTCGTGACGCGGAAGCCTGCTGGATGTCGTCATCGCTGGCCGTGGACCTGGCGAAACGCTTTGGCAGCAACCTGCACGTGCTGCACCTGACCACGGCGAGGGAGATGGCGCACTTTGAGCCCGGCCCGATCGAGGGCAAGAAGATCACGGCCGAGGCCTGTGTGCACCACCTGTTCTTCGACGACAAGGACATCCCCGCCAAGGACACGCTGATCAAGTGCAACCCCGCGATCAAGACCGGGGACGATCGCGCGGCCCTGCTCCAGGCGGTGAATGACGACCGCATTGACATCATTGCCACGGACCACGCGCCGCACACCATGGCGGAAAAGCAGCAGAAGTATATGCAGGCCCCGGCAGGTTTGCCGCTGGTTCAGCACGCGCTGCTGACCCTGTTCGAGCATTACCACGACGGCACCTTCAGCCTGGAGCACATCGTTCACAAGGTGGCGCATGCCCCCGCGATCCGCTTCGGCGTGCAGGAGCGCGGCTACCTGCGCGAGGGCTACTTCGCCGATATCGTGGTCGCCGAGCACGGTGCGCCGTTCAAGGTGCAGCCCGAACAGTTGCTGGCCAAGTGCGGCTGGTCGCCCTTTGACGGCGACACCTTCCGCAGCCGCATTCGCGCCACCTTCGTCAACGGCAGCCAGGTCTGGGACGGCGAGCGCCTGCTGGTTGAGCCGCAGGGTCAGCGACTGGCCCTCAACCCGCCGCTCTGAAGCACCGTTCCGCGGCTCTGCTCCGAGGCTTTCGCATCCATGAAACTCTTCGTCGACCACCTGACGGTCATCGACTTCGCCTACCTCCATCCGGAGCGCGGGCTGCTTGGCGAGAGCTGGATCGTCGATCTCGAGCTCGGCGGTGAACTTGATGCGCAGGGCATGGTGTTCGACTTTGCCGATGTGAAGCGTGACATCAAGGCCTGCCTGGACGAGGTGGCGGACCACAAGCTCCTGGTGCCCCTGGCCGCACCCTCGCTGGACTGGGCCAGCGTCGATGAAAACCTGACCTGGCGCTTCGGCCAGGAGCAGCTGCGCCACCGGGCACCGGAGGAGGCCTACGGGGCCTTTGAAGTGGACGCCATTACCCCGGAGGCAATGGAGCCGATCCTCTGCGATGCCATTCGCCGCGTAGTCCCGGACTCAGTGGACCACATCGGCCTGGACCTGCGCCTCGAACCCGGCATCGAGGCCCGTCCCCACTACCAGTACGTGCACGGCCTCAAGAAGCACGGCGGCAACTGCCAGCGCATCGCCCACGGCCACCGCTCCGCCATCAGCGTGCGCACCGCCGGCCAGCCCCGGCCTGACCTGAACCGGCAGATCGCCGAGCGCTGGCGCGACATCTACCTGGCCACGCGCGAAGACATCACCCGGCACGCCAGGGGCCGGGTCGAGATGGCCTACGACAGCGCCCAGGGATACTTCGAGCTCGACATGCCCGAAGCGCGCATCGACATCATGGAAGAAGACACCACCGTGGAGTACATCGCCGCCCACCTGGCGCGGACGCTGCGCGAGGACGGCGAGAGGGACGTCGAGGTGCGCGCCTGGGAAGGCATCAACAAGGGGGCGCTGGCCTAAACTCCCGGGCGGCCCGCTGGCTCATCGAACCAGCGGCAAGGCATCACCGTCCTCACGTTTTATCCGGCTCCCGGTAAAAATTCGGCGTCGGTCTCGGAGCTCATCCAGTTCTCGACGATCGAGCGTTCTTGTTCCGTCGTAACGCATTCCCGATCCAAAAGCCCTGTACAGCGTTTCGGCAAGCTGGTTTCTAACCGCCCGTTCTTCATCACTGAGCTGCATGTCGG
>JBCDHO010000247.1:0-4780 GCA_038749855.1 Pseudomonadota bacterium | reverse complement strand
AGGGCGTCTGATGAGTACGAAGCTCCAGGATTTCATCAAGATTATAAAAAATCGAATGCCGAAAACCCTGACTCTGGAGCAGAGACCATGTACACCACATTCCGGACACTGGCGATCGCTTGTGCGCTCTCCGGCACCGTCACCGCAGCCCATGCCGCACCGGTAGCCATTGAACTTGGCGGCGAAGCGACCGGCTTTATCGCCGTGTCGAACTTTAAGAATTCTTCTACGCAGGATGGCATTGAGGGCAAAGACACTAACGGCGATTTCAATCCAGCCCACAATGGACTGCCCGAATATCCGAACTACCAGATTCCCGTCGGCTCGACGAACGAAGGGGTGTTTACCGCCATCATCGCATCGCCCCAGTCATCCGAATCAGACTATGCCTCACTGTTCAGCGTGGAGTTTCATGGGGGTGCCAATCTGACCGTCAGCAACTCGCTCATTACCCAGTCAGATTTCTCGACACTCAGCGCCGGCACACTGACCTATGACGACGCCAACGTCATACCAACAGGAACCAGCACGATCGCCGCTGCCGATATTTCCGTCGACCTGAATACCTTCGAATGGGACGGGAACGTAACGCCAGAGGTCACCGGCGATTCACGCTCGAGTTTCGATGGACCCTTCGCCGAATCTGGAGCCGGTAACGGGATTTTTGTTTCACCGTTCTCGCCTGTCTTCACGCCCTACAACGACGGCTCAGGTGCCGGCAACGCGGCCCTCTACTACCAGATCGCCGTCGATTCGGTGAATGGGGCTGGGCTGACCTTTACAGATGGGGTCCTGACGGACATTGATCTGCAAATCGATATCGAGGTCAGCCTCTTCGTGGCGCCTTTCGCCACGTTCGGGTCTCTCGATTTTCCCGGCACCCTGAACGTGGATGGCGACAGCTACACATTTGACGTCAGCGGGACCGGAACCCTCGCAATCTTCAGCGGGGTCAACCTGCTCATGAACCGTCAGGGCACGGGCCTTCTGCCGCCAGCAAGCCCACCGCCAACCACGCCCCCAGCACGACCGACCGTGCCCGTACCAACGCTCGATCCGTGGGCGCTTGTATTGCTCATCCTGCTGTTTGCATCCGTGGCGGTCGCCTTCCACAACCGTCACTGAAGTGCAGCATAAAGATCGGCAATAAGGCCCCGCACAGGCACAGTGCGTGCCATTCAAATTCTATCGCGCTATGTCGGGTAACGAGAGGAGGCCGCCTTAGCTCCACCAGGAGGAAGCGACCACCGGCGATCCGGGTGAGCCTCACGCGCCTTGATGGTTGGGAGGCCTGTTATCACACCCCGTTTTATTGAGGTGGTGAGCGCCAGGGACAAGGTGAGACCGCGCAGCGGTCGAGAGGGCAGCCTGGGCTGAGGCGCGACCAAAGCCTACAGGGACGTATTCATGGCGTCCCCAAGAAAAGGGGGTGTGATACCGGGCAGTGGCCCCGATCCTCCCGCGTGCGGGTCACTCGAACTCGACGGTGCTCTGTCGCTGACGATTCACGATGAGGCGCGTCACATCCGGCCGCGAGTAGTGCCCCGCCGGATCAAAGTTCTGCCGCTCACGGTAGATGGCATCGATGTTGAGCTCAGCGGTGAGGATGCCTTCCCGGAACTGTACGGGCTCGATCACCCATTCGCCGTCCGGACCGGCGATGCAGGAGCCACCGTCCATGAGCCATTCCGTGTCGTCATGGGCCAGCATTTGCTCTGCGCCCGGCAGCTGTGCGGGGATCCACTCGCGCTTCATGAGTGAGGAGGCGGACAGCATGTAGCTGCGGCCTTCCTTTGCCAGGAAGCGAGTGATGTCGCCGGTGTTGCGCAGGCTGCCGGGCCAGGCGGCCACGTGGACGTTCTCGCCCTGCCCATAGAGTGCGGCCCGTGGCAGCGGCATCCAGTTCTCCCAGCAGTTCAAGCCACCAACGCGAAAACCGTCAAGGTCGTGGACCTGGAGCCCGTGACCGTCACCGGGCGCCCAGTTCAGGCGCTCGTCGTAGGTGGGCTGCAGCTTGCGGTGCACGGAGCCAATCTTGCCGGCGGGGTCGATGTAGACGAGGCTGGCAAAGAGGCTGTGGTGGCTGCGGTCCGTGGCCCGCTCGATGACGCCCAGGTACACCGCGATACCGAGAACATCCGCCAGGGCACAGGTTTCGCCCAGCCCGCCGCCGGTGATGTCCACGGCCTGGCGCTGGTACAGCGCATGCAGCTCCTTCTGGAGCTCAGAATCAAAGACAGCGCCATTGGTCCGCTCGGGCCAGTAGGGATAACCCGGCACGAGCCCCTCGCCGAAAGCGATCAAGCGGGCGCCCTGCCCTGCGGCTTCCCGCATCGCTTCGTGCACCTTGCGCAGCGTTGCTTCCCGGTCCAACAGCACCGGGGACAGCTGACCAAGCGCAACCTTCAGAACACTCATGAGCTACCCCGCTGACGGCGAACTTCAAACAGGCACACACCCGTGGCCACCGAGACATTCAGACTCTCGATCGCGCCGACCAGGGGAATGGAGACCAGGAAATCACAGGTTTCCGCGGTCAGGCGTCTCAGGCCATCCCCTTCGCTGCCCATGACCAGGGCCAGAGGGCCCTTCAGATCCTGTGCGTAGAGGTCGTTGTCGGCGCGGCCGGTGGTTCCGTAGAGCCAGATGCCGCGATCTTTGAGCGTGCGCAGCGTTCGCGCCAGGTTGGTGACCTGAACCAGGGGCAGTACCTCAGAGGCACCGGCAGAGGCCTTGCGCGCGGCCGGCGTCAGGCCCGCGGCGCGGTCCTTGGGGACAATCACCGCATGCACGCCTGCGGCCTCTGCCGTTCGCAGGCAGGCACCCAGGTTATGGGGATCGGTGACGCCATCGAGCACTAGCAGCAGGGGCGCTTCGTCCAGGCCTTCGAGCAAGGATTCCAGGCCCGCTTCATCGAGGCTCACCTGGCCGCCCAGTTCCGCGACCACGTCCTGGTGGCGCTCCAGCCCCGTCAGCTCGTCCAGCTGATCGCGACGTGCCGCGACGACCGTAATGCCGGCATCGCGGGCCATAAGCTCAATGTCTCGCACACGCTGGTTCTGCGTGTCCTCGACGACAAGTATTCGTTCGATGTCTGTGGCCTTGGCGCTCAGCGCGGCAATCACCGGGTTGATGCCGGCGACCAGCCGCGACCGGTCCGCCTTCATGACCCCACCAGTTCGAAATCGATTTTGCGTTCTTCCACGTTCACGTCCTTGACGCGGACCCGTACGGCATCCGCCAGCTGATATTCACGGCCCGAGCGCTCGCCCTGCAGGCGATGGCTGACCGGATCGAAGTGATAGTAGTCATTGGGGAGGCTGGTCACGTGAACGAGCCCGTTCACGTTGCCGTGGTCGAGTTCCACGAACAGGCCGAAGGACGTGACACCGCTGACGATGCCGGCAAACTCCATGCCGATGTGGTCCTTCATGTAGATGCACTTGAGCCGGTCATGGACGTCCCGCTCCGCCTCCTCCGCCCGCCGGGCCCGGTGCGATGACAGCTCGCACAGCCGGCCCATGGCTTCCGCACTGTAGGCATACGCAGGCTTGTCCTCACCGCGCGCAATGGCATGGTGGATGGCGCGGTGCACCAGCAGATCGGGATAGCGCCGGATCGGCGAGGTGAAGTGCGTGTACGCCTCGAGGGCGAGGCCAAAATGCCCGCCGTTGTCGGGCTGATACACCGCGAGCGACTGGGACCGCAGCAGCACGGCCAGGATCAGTTTCTCATCCGGACGTCCACGAACCTGCTCGACGATGCGCTCAATGTCACGGGGTGTCGGGCTGCCCCGCCAGTTCGGCCGGATACCCTGCGCCAGCAGGAAGCTCTCGAGCGCTTCCAGCTTGAGGGCCGGCGGCGGCGCATGGACCCGAAACGGGGCTGGCAGCTTGGTCTTGAGCAGAAAACGGGCGGCCTCGACGTTCGCCAGGATCATGCACTCTTCGATGAGCTTGTGCGCATCGTGGCGCTCCGTGGGTACGAGATCGGAAACACCCCCGCTGTCGTTGAAGACAAACCTGATCTCGTTGCCCTCGAAATCGATCGCGCCCCGCTTGCGCCGGGCTTTCCGCAGCACTTTGTACAGCGCATGAAGGTCGTCGAGGCTCTCACGCACGCCGGCACGCTCGTCGCCGAACGGCAATGCGCCCCCCTGGAAGTAACGCCCGACCTGGTCGTAGGTCAGGCGGGCATGGGAGTGCATGACCGCCGAAACGAACCGGCTCCGGGTGACCTTGCCTTCATCATTGACGCTGATGTCGCAGGCCAGGCACAGGCGGTCCTCGGCCGGCTTGAGTGAACACAGCCCGTTGGACAGGGCCTCGGGCAGCATGGGTACCACCCGGTTGGGAAAGTAGACCGAGGTCGCACGATTGATGGCTTCCTCGTCCAGCGGCGTTCTGGGCTTCACGTAGCTGGAGACGTCCGCGATGGCGACGACCAGGCGCCAGCCCTTGCGGTTTCGCTTTGCGCAGACCGCGTCATCAAAATCACGCGCATCGGCGCCATCAATGGTCACGAGCGGCAGGGCCCGGAGGTCCTTCCGGCCCTGCTTCATGGCTTCGGGCACCGCATCGCCAAAGGCCTCGGCGCTGGCTTCAACGCCGTCGGGCCACTCTTGCGGGATGCCAAAGGTATGCAGCGCGATGTCCGTGGCCATGCCCGGATCACCAAACTCACCGAGCACTTGGACAATGCGCCCGAGCGGCGGCTGACGCTCCGTGGGCTGCTGCACAATGGCAGCGACCACGACCTGCCCCGGCCGGGCGTCCAGCGT
>JBCDHO010000246.1:0-4789 GCA_038749855.1 Pseudomonadota bacterium | reverse complement strand
TGCCATTGCGGTTCAGCTCCTGCGTTCCCGCGTCCAGCAACAGACTGCCAAAGCGATAGCGTTCCGTGTTCATGAGCCCCTGCTCGCCGTATACCCGGCTTCCTCGCGCCGCAATCGTACAGCATCCGTGTTTCTTCGTCGAAACTTCCATTAAATTTCGGTGCGGCGCGAATTCATGGAATATGACAATTCTTTTACATTTTGGGGCGTGCACTGAAACACCGCAGGGCTTACGGTAAACCCCGGTAACAGGTGCGAACACGGCGGTCTGCGACGCGCTTAGCGTCGCATCACTGCAACGTCTCTCTAGCCCACCCCCCTGGCTATGAGACAGCGCGCGATGCAGCAGAGTGACGAAACGACGCCGTGGTTATCGGTGGGGCACGCAAGAGGGAGAGACCTCATTCTCCGGTTCGATCTTTGCGGCGCGCCAGTGCACGCAACAAGAAGAAAGTGGAAAGCCACCCGCGAGGGTGGCTTTCCCGTTTTCGGACGAGATAAATTCCCGAGTCCGGCAGCCCGCGATCGGCCCCTCCTGTGGCCACGCAGGTCGGGGCCGTGATCCTCGCCAACAGACACAGCCCGGCACGGCCCTGCTTCGTGGGGTGCGGGTGCTGGTGCTTCGTGGTGGATTGGTCCGGTCAAACGACTTATGCTTGCTGCATGAGCGACGCCACCACTGAATCGTCGGCGCCCGGGCTGGATCCGGCCGCTGAGGGGCTTAAATTGCCCGCCGGCATCGACCTGATCGAGAAAGTCGGCAGCGGACGTGCAGCAACCGTCTACAGAGCCCGCTTCCAGGGAGATGTCGTTGCGCTGAAAGCCTACAAGCCCAGCGCGGCCGATTGGTACCGAAAGAAGCTCGACAAAAACATCGCCGTTTACGAGATGATGCAGAACCGCGCGTTCCGCAAGCACAAAGACCTGATCAAGTTCACCGCCAAGCCCTACCGGGTCATCGGACAGGACGGCAAGAGCAGTTTGTGCTACCTGCAGGAATTCGTAGACGGCATCACGATTGCTGAGCTCGGTGATCGCTACGGCAGCATCCCCGGGTACCTCATGCGGACCGGCGAAGTGATCGCCCAAACCTGCGAAGAACGCTCCATCCCCGGCATCGACGAATTCATGCGCCACTGCAGGCTGCGACAAAACGCGAGCACGTGGATGCCGGTTATGTTCGATTTCAAACACATCCCGGCGGAGCGCCCGAAGGAAGGCAAGAAATCTCTGCTCCAGCGCATTGGTCTGGACCGCAAGCCACCGCTGCCACCGGGCTTCATGGGGGAGTGGGAGTCACTGAACCGACGCCTCGAAAAAGACGCTGTGTAGGCGCCAGCGCGGATCAACAGTCTGCCGCTGTCGTCAGAACGCGCTAACGCCCGTCAATTCCTTACCCACCACCAGCTGGTGCACTGACTCGGTGCCTTCATAGGTCACCACACTCTCAAGATTAAGCATGTGGCGGATCGCGCCGTACTCCACGCTGATTCCGGCACCGCCGAGAATGTCACGGCAATCACGGGCAATGTCCAGGGCCATGCGGATATTGTTCCACTTGGCCACGGAGACCTGGGTCGGATGCATGCGCCCTGCGTCCTTCAGGCGACCAAGCTGCAGGCTCAGCATCTGCGCTGCCGTAATGCGGCGGCCCATGTCCGCCAGCCGGAGCTGTATCGCCTGATTGTGGTTGAGTGGGCGGTCGAACAGCTCGCGGCTCTCCGTGTAATCGATCACCTCTCGCAGGCAGGCCTGGGCAGCGCCGATGCCGCCCCAGGTGATGCCGTAGCGGGCCTGGGTCAGACAACTCAGGGGGCCTTTCAGACCGACGACACCGGGCAGCTCGTTGTCTGCCGGCACCCGGACATTGTCAAAAAACAGCGAGGAGGTCACCGAGGCCCGCAGCGAGAACTTATGCTTGATCTCCGGCGCGTCAAAGCCGGGCATGTCCTTCTCAACCAGGAACCCACGCACACCATCGTCGGTCATGGCCCAAACGACCGCGACGTCGGCGATCGAGCCATTGGTAATCCACATTTTGGCGCCGTTGAGCACCCAGTCGTCGCCGTCGCGACGGGCAACGGTTTTCATGTTGCCGGGGTCCGAACCGCCATGCGGTTCTGTCAGCCCGAAGCAACCAATGGCTTCGCCCGCGGCCATGGGTGGCAGCCAGCGCTGCTTCTGCGCTTCGGAACCAAACGCATGAATCGGGTACATGCACAGGCTGCTTTGGACAGAGACAAAACTCCTTAGCCCACTGTCCCCACGCTCCAGCTCCTGGCAAATCAGACCGTAGGAAACGGCATTGAGGCCGGCACAGCCATAGCCTTCGATGGAGCTGCCCAACAGCCCCAACTCAGCGATACGGGGAACCAGTTCTGCGGGAAACCGGCCCTCCTCGAAGCAAGGGCCCATGAGCGGGAGCGCTTCTTCATCGACGAAGCGCGCGACCGCGTCCTGAACCATGGCTTCCTCTTCGGAGAGCGTGGAACGAACGTCGTAGAGATCGAGGGGATTGAGCGGCTGCAGGGGCATGGTGTCATCGCGCCGTTTGATTCGGAAGGCGCATTGTACAAGCTATACTCACCCCTTTGGTATCAAGAGAACGCTGACGATGTTTCGTGGACGCAACCGCCCTCCGCGCACCGTGCTGTGCGCCCTTGCCCTGACCGCAGGCTTGGCCGTCACCGGCTGTGCGACCGTCGTATCCAACGCCACGGGTGGCCTGGCCGACAATCTGGGCAAGGCCATTCTGAACCAGGACGACCCGGAGACAGTACGTGACGGCGCGCCGGCGTTCCTGCTCATGCTGGACAGTTTCGTTGAAACCTCGCCGCAAGACACGGGCATGCTTGGCGCCGCTGCGGAACTGTATGCGGCCTACGGGGTCCTGTTCGTGGACGAACCGGAACGGGCAACGCGGCTCACGGCCCGCGCACAAAGCTACGGGCAGCGCGCTCTGTGCACCAGTAATCGCGAAGCCTGCGGCATTGAAACGCTGAAATTCAGGGACTACGGCGACGCGCTCGAGCGACTGAAGAAAGACGATGTTCCCGCGCTCTACACCTATAGTCTCGCCTGGTTTGCGAGTATTCGCGCCACCGGTGACATGAACGCGCTCTCACAGCTCCCGCGCGCAGAAGCAGCCCTTCGCAGGGTGCGCGCGCTCGACCCCAGCTACAAGGCGGCCGAAGTCTCCCACTACCTGGGTGTGTTGGCCACGATCAGGCCACCGGCGCTTGGCGGTCGCTTTGATGAGGGTCGCAGTGAGTTTGAACGGGCGATCGATTTGACCGAAGGCCGGGCCCTCAGCGTGCAGGTGGACTTTGCCCGCTACTACGCGCGGACGCTCTACGAGCGCGAATTGCACGACCAGCTGCTGAAGGAGGTCCTGGCGGCCGACCCGGTCGCCCCGGAACTGACCCTGTTTAACGTGATGGCACAGCGCGAAGCACAGGAACTGCTCGCCAGCGCCGACGACTATTTTTGAGAAGGAAGGCACCATGAAAGCGCCCATAACCGCACTCGCCTTGCTGGCGGCCATGCTGCTCCAGGCAGGAACGGCCGAAGCACAAACCACGCTGAAGATCGGCACCGTCATCCCGGATAACACGGCGTGGATGACGACCATGCGCGCCGGTATCAAGGAAATCGAGGAGCGCACGGACGGCCGCGTAACGTTCAAGATCTACGGCGGTGGTGTCCAGGGCAACGTGGCCCAAATGCGGCGCAAGATGCGTGTCGGTCAGCTCCATGGGGGCGTCTTTACCTCTGGTGGCCTGCGCGCTTTCCAAAAAGACGCTGAGCTTTTCGGGTTGCCCCGCCTGTTCCGCGATTACGACGAGGTTCGCTATGTGCGCGAGCGCATGGACGCCGAGGTCTATCGGCGCCTGGACGAGGCCGGCTATGTCACCTTCGGCTATGCCGGCGGTGGTTTCGCCCACCTGGTTTCCAGTGAGCCTGTCAGCAGTCGCGAATCTCTCAAGGGCATCAAGCTCTGGATTCCCGAGGGTGACCAGGTCGCCCTGCTGGCAACCGATGCGCTGGGGGTATCGCCCGCGACCCTGCCGCTAACCGACGTGCTTACCGGACTGCAAACCGAGTTGATCGACACGGTCATGGGCCCACCCGTCGGCGTTATCGTCATGCAGTGGCACACCGCCATGGGCTACATCACGGACATGCCGCTGGCGTACATCTATGCCGGTTTGCTGATCGACAAGCGCCCCTGGTCGAAAATCGATGCGGCCGACCAGGCCATCGTGCGCGAGGTGATGGAACGCATCTACCGAGACTTCGATGAACAGGGCATCGCAGAAGATGAAGAAGCCATGGCCGCACTGATCAGCCAGGGGCTCGAGCTGGTGGAAATGACCCCGTCGGAAGTCGCCAGCTGGGATGAGCTGTTCATGCAAACGAACATGACGGCCGGCCAGGACGGTGTATTTGACGTCGAACTGCTTGAGGCCCTGCAATGCCACCTGTCCGTATTCCGGGGCGAGCGCGCTCAGGGAAGCTGCGACCAGGGCGCCGGGTGAGTGCGGTTCTCGGGCGTCTGGAATCGGTCGGGCGCTGGACCGAGGACCTCCTGCTTAGCCTGATTCTCCTGGCCTTGATCGGCCTCGCCTCCTGGCAGATTATCGGCAGGAACTTCTTCGGCACCACGCTGGTGACCGGTGATGAGCTGCTGCGCATCATGGTGCTGTGGCTCACGCTGGCCGGCGCTGTGGCCGCAAGCCGCGCCGACCGACACATTGCCATCGCGCTCCTGGACCGTTACCTGTCTGGC
>JBCDHO010000245.1:0-4808 GCA_038749855.1 Pseudomonadota bacterium | reverse complement strand
GCCATGGGCACGGGCTCCTGCCCCCCGAGACGCAGCGCCTCGGTCGGGAAGTCGTCAACGGCGATGATTTCCATTACCAGCTCGCGGACTTCACGCAGCTGCTCGGCCTCGGCATCGTTCAGCAGCTCGCGGCGGACGCCGTCGGCCAGCTGGTCTTCCCAGGTCAGGCCTTTGACGTCGCCGGCCTTGATGGCTTTCGCCAGCTTGCGCTCGAGCGGCTCGGCGGCAATCACCTTCGGCAGTGCCGTCTCCATGAAGCTCAGGGCCTGGCCGCTCTCGGCATTGATGTAGATGCCGTTGGTCAGGCGCTCGCGGGCTTCGTTCGGCGAGAGCAGCAGCTGCGCGACCTTGTGGCCCAACCGATCACCCGGGGCGCGCTCACGGCGGCCCAGCGGGAAGACCACCACGGACATGAAGCGGCCGACCCAGCGGTTCGGGAAGTTATCCACGAAGTTGCTGAGTGCCTCCTGCACCTCGTTCATGGCGTGATGGAAGCTCCAGGCCAGCAGCGGCTGGTCAGAGATCGGACGTCCGAGGGCCTCGTAGCGGTACATGAGGGCTGACGCCATGTAGAGGTGGCTCAGCACGTCGCCCAGACGGGCCGAGGTGCGCTCTTTCTGCTTCAGCTTGCCACCGAGGGACAGCATCGCGATGTCTGCGCAGAAGGCCAGGGCGGCCGAGTAGCGGGACATCTTCTTGTAGTAGCCGGCCATGCGGCGGTTGTTACGTGCCGGCACAGACGCCAGGCGACCCATGGTCAGGCCCAGCAGGAAGCTGCGCACGCCATTGCGAATCGTGTAGCCAATGTGGCGGAACAGCAGATCGTCAAAGCGGGACACGCTGTTCACCCGGGCTGCTTCCATTTCCTTGAGCACATAGGGGTGGCAGCGAATGGCACCCTGACCAAAGATCACCATGCTGCGGGTCAGGATGTTGGCCCCCTCCACGGTGATCCAGATCGGCGCACCCTGCCAGCCACGGCCCAGGTAATTGCGCGGGCCAAGGATGATGCCCTTGCCGCCGTGCACGTCCATGGCGTCAGTAATGATGTGACGGGACATCTCCGTGGCGTGGCACTTCGCAATGCCGGTTGCCACCGCCGGCTTCTCGCCCATGTCGACGGCGGAGCAGGTCATGCGGGATAGGGCAGAAACCGTGTACGCCTTGCCGCCAATGCGGGCCAGGGCTTCTTCGATGCCTTCGAAGCGGCCGATGGGCAGGCCGAACTGCTTACGAATGCGCGCGTAGGCGCCCGTGGCGAGTGCGCAGGTCTTGCCGCCGCCCGTGGAGGATGAGGGTAGGGTGATGCCGCGGCCGACGGACAGGGCCTCGACCAGCATGCGCCAGCCCTTGCCGGCGTTTTCCGCACCGCCAATGATGGCGTCCAGGGGTACAAACACGTCCTTGCCGCGCAGCGGGCCGTTGTGGAAGGGCACGTTCAGGGCGAAATGGCGGCTGCCGATCTCCAGCCCCTTGGTGTCCCGGGGCAGGAGGGCCAGCGTAATGCCCAGATCTTCCTGATCGCCGAGGAGGCCTTCCGGATCGTGCATGCGGAACGCAAGACCGATCAGCGTCGCCACCGGTGCAAGGGTGATGTAGCGCTTATCGAAGTTCAGTCGAACACCCAGCACGGTCTCGCCCTTGACCTGCCGCTGGCAGACCACGCCGTAATCGCTGATTGAGGTGGCGTCAGAGCCGGCGGTCGGGCTGGTCAGGGCAAAACACGGAACCTCCTGGCCATTGGCGAGCCTCGGCAGGTAGTGGTTTTTCTGTTCATCCGTCCCGTGGTGCAGGATCAGTTCACCCGGCCCCAGGGAGTTGGGCACGGCGATGGTGGTGCCGGCGACCGCATCCACGGAGGACACCTTCTGCAACACCGCCCGGTGACCCATGGCCGTAAAGCCAAGGCCGCCGTACTCCTTCGGAATGACCATGCCGAAGAAGCGGTTTTCCTTGAGGAAGTCCCAGATTTCCGGGGGCAGGTCCGCGTGCTCATGACCGATGGACCAGGAATCGAGCATGCCGCAGAGTTCTTCCACGGGGCCGTCGATGAAGGCCTGCTCGTCCTCGCGAAGTTTCAGGTAGGGGCGGCGCTTCAGGGCTTCCCAATCCGGGTCGCCGGAAAACAGTTCGCCTTCCCAGCCCACGGTGCCTGCCTCCATGGCCTCTGCCTCGGTCTGAGACAGTTCCGGCAGCATGCGGCGGTACTGCTTCAGGAAGGGTGCCGAGATGAACTGCTGGCGCCAGGCGGGCACATTCAGCGGAACCAGCACAGCGGCCAGTACCAGGGTGGTCAGCGTCAGCGCGACGCCGGAAACCGAGGTGAACAGCGCAAAGGCCAGGAGCGTAGCGCCCAGGGCGATCGAGTAGTGCTTCAGCGCGACACCGCGGAAAGCGGCAGCGAGCGACACGGCGAGCACAGTGAGTAAAAGCATCCAGGTCATGGTGAAAATCCTTGTCGAGGGGGTGCAATTCGCACCGTCACAGCGATTCGCGGGCCCTGAGCCGGCACAAACCGATTGAGTCGATGCGACTCGGGGCAGTTCGTGTGGGGCGCACGATCACTCTCCATACGCCACAGTATGGAAAAGGCTCAGAGGCTTGTCAACCGCTCTGTAAAGCCCAGTTGACGTCAGTCACGCGGCAAAATTTCACGTGATCTTCACGAGTCCGCCCTGTGTCGCGATGTCAGCGAATGGCCTATGATGCAGAAACCGAGCTAAGGAGCGGCCGCAAAAAGCCGACACAGAACGTGCCACAAGCCATCAGCAATAAACGCTCTACCCTGTCCGCCGCTGACTGGGAGCAGGAGGCGCTGCGCGTGATTGCCGAGCAGGGCATCGCTGCGGTGGCCGTCGAGCCGCTGGCGCGGCGCATGGGCATTACCAAGGGCAGTTTCTACTGGCATTTTTCCAGCCGCGAGTCACTGCTGGAGCAGGCGCTCATCAGCTGGGAAGAACACGATGCACGCAACCTGTCCGCATCACTGGGCGAGCTCAGTGGGCCGCGGGACCGGCTGATTTCCTTCTTTCGCAGGGTCAGTCGCGAAGGGCTCACGCACGAGGTCTACAGTGCACTCTGCGCAGCAGCGGACCATCCCCAGGTTCTACCGGTGCTGGACCGCGTTGCGGCCCGCCGCATGAAGCACATTGCCCAGGCATTCACTGAGCTGGGCATGGATGAGGTCGAGGCGGATCACCACGCCCGCCTCACCTACTCCGTTTATCTCGGCTTCTTGCAGCTGCAACGCCAGCGCCAGGTGCCGGCGCTGAGCTCACAGAATTTCGAGGCTTACCTCGACCACGTGATCGCCACCCTGATCCCTAAGGGTTAGCGTCCCGAGTTCTGAGTTCTCGGTGACGCCGGGCCTGATGATCACTGGATGAACCCGGATGGCGCCCGTACCCTGCTCGACGCGCTGTGTGGCGCCGGCCGGGCGTTGACTTGGCCACGGCCGGTGCACGACACGTACACTCTTTAAACCCTTTATCCCCATAACGTGTCTGATAGGGCATGGGAGGCATGCAGGCGGTGCAAATGCGCGAGTCGTTCGAGACCGTGGGGCGCGACAACGAGTCGGTCTGGGTCGAACGTGCCCGCGAGGGCGATTCGGTTGCCTTTGAGCGCCTGTACCGCATGCACGCCGGACGCATTCATGCGCTGGTATGGCGCCTGAGTGGCAATGACAAAGCGCTGGCCGAAGACCTGGTGCAGGAAGCCTTCATCCGGGCCTGGAACAAGCTGCACCTGTTCGAAGGCAAGAGCGCTTTCGGAACCTGGTTGCACCGGCTGGCGGCCAACGTCGCCCTCAGCGATCGCCGCATCCGGGTTCGACGCGTGGCGCGTGAACTGCCCATGGACGAAACGGTCGAACGGACCGCCATGGGCGAGCGCGACCTGCAAGCCGGGCTTCGTGCGGACCTGGAGCAGGCCATCGCTGGCCTGCCGGAACGGGCACGCACCGTGCTGGTGCTCTTCGACATTGAAGGCTACCGACACGAGGAAATCGCTGACATGACCGGCATGGCTGTGGGCTCCAGCAAAGCCCAGTTGCACCGGGCGCGGAAGCTTGTCCGGGCCAGGCTTGAACCGCCGGAACCGATTGAAGACGGGTCAGAGAACCCAACAGGATAGAAACCACGGGAGTGGAACGATGAGCAGCAGACAAGCCAGCGACAGCGCACCGATTCCGGGCATCGAGCAGTTACCGCGCTCGATTACGCCGGCGCGTGATCTGTGGCCGGATATCGAGGCAGGCCTGAACCAGGCGGCCCCGGTGCACGCGACGACCCGCCGCGGCTGGGGAATTGGCGCGGTTGCTGCCTCGGTGGCGGTCGCCTTTCTCGTCGGCATCCTGCTGGGCCGGCAGGCGCCTGGCCCTGCAGCGCCCGCTCTGCCGCTCGATACGATCGCTGCCGGAACCGGCTTCCAGGTTGCGGCGCCTGCGCTGGCCGCGGTGCTGGCAGCGACAGAACGTGAATACCAGGCGGCCTGGAAAGGCTTCGATCCGGCCGGTCTTGCACCGGCCCTGCTCGACGCCGCCTCCGCCGACGAGCTTGCCCGAAGCTGGCAGGCCATGAATGAAGCAGAAGCCGCGCTGTTAGCAGCGCTCGACGCCCATCCGGACAACCCGTATCTCGCGGCGAAGCTCCTGGATCTGCGGAGCCAACAGCTCGGTTTCATGCGCGAACTTCACATGCTGGACCAGAACAGCAGGAGAAATACCTAAATGAAACCGAGCTGTTGGCTCCGCAGATCCAGGAGCTTCGCCGCGAGATACGGGTTGTCCGGATGGGCGTCGAGCGCTG
>JBCDHO010000244.1:0-4834 GCA_038749855.1 Pseudomonadota bacterium | reverse complement strand
GCCCAGGGCACGAGCCCGAAGGCCACCAGCAACTCCGACGCTTTGAAGGTGGTGGCGAATGCGGCCCCCAGGATGCCGACGGCGCCCAGTGCCAGACCGGATGCCAGCCACGCGACGGGCCGTGCACCACCGGCCGGTTCGGCGCGGCGTCGGTCGAGCAGGCGGCCAAGCGGGGCGATGGTCAGGATCAGAAACGCGAACACGCTCACCAGCAAGGAGACACCCAGCCAGGCGCCCGGCAGGGCAAGCTGCTTGGGATCGTCCAGGTAGCGGGCCGCCAGCTTGGGGCCAATGCTGATCGTATACAGCGGCGCCCAGATTTCAGGCTCTGTCATGGCGCCCACGCAGGACACGTCTGGCTCCGTGCTGGGGTTGTCGTAGAACTTGTTGAGCATGTGTCCGGCACAGGTCACGGACCGTGACGGCCCATGGCCGGCGTAAGGAAACTCAACGTAGGTGCCCTGGCTGAACCCGGGCAGGATGGCCTTGGCGTTCGGCGGCGGCGTGATCGGGTCCATGTCCCCTTCGATGATCAGGGTGGGAATGTCGGTCACGGTGGCGGCGTACTGCGCCTTCGGCCGTGGCGCCACGCCCAGCTCTACGCACAGGGCATTGTTGCGCGCGTCGTCCTCAGCTTCGCCAAAAATCTGACCGAGGATCGGATAGGTCTCGCGATCACGCCGGTTGGCATTGCCCTGAGCACCGATGTCACCGTCGTTGCACAGGATGGACAGGCGCATGCCCTCAGCCGTATTGAACAGGCCGCCCTCATCGCTGAGCGCTTCTGCGAGGGCGCGGAACACGTCCGGATCACGCCGCTCCACGATATCGGCCCAGGCATAAATCAGGCCTGGCAGGCCGGGGTAGTTGGTCTGCTCGTAGAACAGGATGAACGGCAGCATGCCGGCGGCATCCTTCCAGATCCTGACCTGACCGGACGGAAAAGACTCCGTGTCCTCCACGTCAATGACAATGGGGTTATCGACGACGGAAGCAGCGGCCTCGCGAACGCGCCCGGGAATGTCCGGGTAGGCGGCCGCGCAGTCCGGCTGGTTCTGACAGATGACCTGCAGTTTCTGAAGAACGCGCTCGTAGTAATTGACCACGCGCCAGTACTCCTCGGAACCCTGGATATCCAGCGGCATGATGGCGTCCAGGGCCACGGCGAGGATGCCCTCCGGATCTTCCTTGATGTAGGCCTGGCCGAGGATGGATCCATAGGAGATCCCCCAGACGTTCCATTGCTCATAGCCCAGCGCCCGGCGCAGCGCCTTAACGTCACGGGCGTTCTCGATCGTGTTGTAGCCCGACAGGTCCACCCCCGCCGCGGCCGCGTTACGCGCGCAGTCCGCCCAGATCTTACGGGAAGACTCGATGTATTCGGAAAAGGTCGCGACGGAGCCATGCTGCGGATTACGGGCCCCGTAGAATTGGCAAAAATTGTCCGATGCGCCAATGCCCCGCTGCTCGAGAATGTACAGGTCGCGGTGGTCCAGCAGCGTGTGGTCCTTGAAGCGGTCCACGTACAGGGAAACCGGCGCGCCGGGCCCACCGGTCAGGTAGATCACCGGATCGACACGCTTGCCGTCCGCCAGGCCTTCGGCGTACTGGCTGTCCTCGTCATCCGGATCGCGCTCGAAGTCCTCCCGGCCCCAGCGGGAATGGAGCTTCACATAGTGCAGCTCGATCATGCGGGAATCCGGCTTCTCACGGTTCTCCGGCACCTGCAACAGGCCGCACTCGATTTCACCGGGCTCGTAGTCAATCGTGCCCTTGAAGGGGCAGATCAGGCGGTCGATCTTGTAGCTGTCGCGGGCAAAAAGGTCCTGCACGACGGGCGCATCAGGTTCCGCGCCGAGGTCGAGATCAATGGCTTCCTGGGCTGAGACGCCGGCAGCGAGCAGCATGAGGGCGAAACAACAGCCCGTCCGAATTAAGCGCATGGGGAACTCCCGAGTTCTTTTTGTTTGCCGAAAGAGAAGCCACGAACGGTACCACGCCTGGGATAGTCGGGGCTGCTGCCAAGGCACTGAACGATGAAACCGCAGGCTTTTCGGGCATTTAGACCGGAATTTAGGTAAACTGGATACCTGAACAAGCGTGGCAAGGACGTCCCATGCGCTTTCGAAGCACACTCTTGGTGGTGCTGTTGGGTATCGGATTACCCTTCACCGCCTCCGCCGTACGGCCTGCCGACGCCCAGCGCGTCGGCGCTTTCGCCGTGAATTACCCGCAGGTCGTCCAGGAACGACGCGGCAATCCCGTGGGCGCCATTCCCGGTGAGTTCACGATGCGTTTGAACGGCTGGGGCCAGCGCTTCGATCTGCAGCTTTCCGAGAACGAAGAACTCCTGGAGAACCTCCCTCGCAACCGGCGGACGGCCATCAACGCGCGGGGCGATGCGTTCTGGAGCGGCACGATTCCCGGCAAGCCCGGCTCCTGGGTGCGCATGAACCGGATCAACGGGCAGTACAGCGGCATCTTCCATGATGGACAGGAGCTGTATCTACTGGACGCACCGGACGGGTTTAGCCTACCCCAGAATCAATCCGTGGAGCGCTCTGCCAGCCTGCTCATGCGCCTGTCCGATCTCGACATCGACTGGATGATCGACCATGGGGGCATCCCCGTCGATCCGCTGCGCCCGACGCCCGGCCGGAAGCCCCGTCGTGATGCGGATGAGTTTCTCTCGCACCTCAGCTCATCCATCGACGCGGCCACCGTTCCGACCTCCATGCCGGTGACCATTGTCGGCGATACGGAGTTTTTTGATGACCTCGGTGACAGTGCAGAGTCGACGGTGATTGCCCGCGTGAACATGGTCGACGGGCTTTACTCGAACCAGCTGGGCGTGGGGATTGTGCTGTGGCATTACGAGCAGCTAACCAACAACGGGCCGCTGACGACGACCAACGCCCAGAACCTGCTCACGCAACAGTTCCGGTCCTACATGCGGGATGGTGCTGGCAGCAGCCTCCCCTTTGCGGGTCTTGCGCACCTGTTCAGCGGCAAGAACTTCGACGGCAGCACAGCCGGCGTCGCCTACCTCAATGTGCTCTGTAGCCGCTCCGCCGGCTATGGCGTGAACGAAAACCTGCGGAGCTCCACGACCAGCGCCCTCGTGTTTGCCCACGAGCTGGGTCACAACTTTTCTGCCAGTCATTCAGACTCGGGCATCATGCGGCCGAGCATCGGCTCGTCCCAAGACTTCAGCGCCGACAGCCTGGCCGCCATGTCGAATGCCGTGGGACGCGCATCCTGTCTCGTGGACAACTTTGCAATCTTCAGCGACGGCTTCGAGTAAGACCACAGGCGCTGATGTGACGCCATCCGGCGCAAAGCACCCGATCCAAGCCGCGCATGACAGACGCGCCACCGGGCCTTACCCTGTGCGCCTGAACCAGACCGGGAAAGGCCATGCACATCAACGCTCACTTCGACGGTGGCAACATCGACGTCTCCTCCGCCGAATCACCCGCGGACATTCGCCTGACCATCCGCATGGACGAGGGTGGGCGTCACGGGCAGTGGTTCTTTTTCCAGCTCTGCGACGTGCGCGGAGAAGCCTGCAAAATCACGATCGAAAACGCAGGCGCCATGTCCTATCCGGAAGGCTTTGTGGACTATGGCGTCGCAACATCGAAGGACCTCGAGGCCTGGTACCGGATCGGCACCGACTTTGATGGTGAGGCGCTCAGCTGGCACTGCACGCCGGACTCGGATGTCATTTACTTTGCGTACTTCGCCCCCTACCCCTTCGATCGGCATCAACGGCTGATTTCCGAGACGCTGAGCGCGCCCGGTGTCAGCGCGAAAGTGCTTTGCACCACCCCCGATGGACACCCCTTGACGCTGCTGACCCTCGGCACGCCGGCCGAAGGCAAAAAGGCCTGCTGGATCATCGCCCGTCAGCACCCGGGAGAGACCATGGCCGAGTGGTGGATCGAGGGCTTGCTGGAGCGCATGACCGACCCCGATGACCCGGTGGCCCGTGCGCTGCTGCAACACACCGTGATGTACGTGGTACCCAGCATGAACCCCGACGGCGGCGTCCGGGGGCACCTTCGCTGCAACGCGCGGGGCGTGAACCTCAACCGTGCCTGGAAGGAGCCGGACCCGACGGAATCACCGGAGGTCTTCGCGACGCGCCGGCGCATGCACGAGACGGGCGTGGACTTTTTCCTGGACGTGCACGGGGACGAGGCACTGCCCTACAACTTCATCGCCGGTGCCGAAGGGGTGCCTTCCTGGACCGAGGCCATGGACGAGGAACTGCAGGCCTTCAAGCAACGTCTGGCGACCATCAGCCCGGACTTCCAGACCATTCACGGCTACCCGCTGAAACCGCCCGGCACGGCCGATCTGCGCATGGCCACGGACTACGTGGCCGAAACCTTCGGCTGCCTCGCCATGACGCTGGAAATGCCCTTCAAGGATGCCGCCAACCATCCCATGCCGGACGTCGGCTGGTCCCCGGACCGGAGCCGGCACCTGGGCGCTTCCTGCATCGATGCGATCTGGCAGACTCTGGACCGGACTAAGGGCGCTCCTTGATGAGCACGTCGAAGTAGGTCTTCGCCTCGCTCTCGACGTCCGGATTGCGGGCAAAGTCGTCGCGGCAACCCGGGTTGCAGAAACCCACCGTGTGGCCTCGGTACGGGGTCAGCGAACCGACCTCGACCGGTTTACCGGAGTTAGGACAGAAGCGGTTCAGTACGTCGTTGCCGTTCATCGTTGGTCGCCTCCTTCTAGCTGATCAGGGAACGCTTCACGTACAGAGACGCCCATTCCGTCACCGGGGGTTTAACCTCGTGCAGCGCGTAGCCGTAAGATC
>JBCDHO010000243.1:0-4868 GCA_038749855.1 Pseudomonadota bacterium | reverse complement strand
GTGGCAAGAAAGTGAGAGGAAACTCATGCATTTTGCGCCCTCAAGTAACTCGAATTATTGAGTAGCTTGAATATTCAGCTTTACGTTTCATGTACTAATAAGCCAATGTGAAGCTGGAGCGGGTTGTCGACGAGTACCGTGTGGTCTGGGAGGCAACGCTGGAGGCGGCGCCGGCTGATCCTGCTTCCCGGCTCGAGGCGCTGTCCCAGGTGGACTTTCATCCCTCCATCTGCGCCCGCGACAAGCTGGCCGTGTGGTTCGCGTTCTGGAGCGAGTCCAAGGCGCGTCCCACCTACCGAAAGCTGTGCGCTGCCCGGGACCGTGATTACGACCGCATGATGGTGCGGCTGTGCCGTCAGCTGGTGTCGGAAGGTGCTTATGACGGCATCGATCCAGACCACGCGGCGCGGGGCTTGACAGCCCTGACCCAGGGTCTGTGGCTGGATATGCTGGTCAGTCCGCGTAACCTGACCCGGCGCGAAGCCCTGCGCAGCTCGCGCAGCTATCTCGTACACCTGTTTCCCAATCACTTTCAGCACATCGAAGAGCGAAAGGCATCATGAACCCACAGGACATTGCCCGCCTGGCAGCGGCCCAGCCGGAGCACCGGGCGCTGGACCAGGCCTTCTATACCGATCCCGACATCTACCGGTTCGAGCTGGAGCGGATTCTCATGCGCAGCTGGCTCTATGCGGGTCATATCAGCGAGATTCCGCGCGTCGGTGACTGGTTCCTCTACGAGCTGGACAAGGAGTCGGTCATCGTCATTCGTGCCGGCGAGCACCGCGTGAATGCCCTGGTGAACGTCTGTCGACACCGCGGTTCGCGGGTCTGCGTGGAGCCGAAGGGCCGCGGCCGGTTGCTGACGTGCCGCTACCACGGCTGGACCTACGACGCCGATGGCGCGCTGAAAAAGGCCGCGCATATGGGCGAGAATTTCGATGCGTCAACGCTGGGTCTGAAGCAGGTGGCCTGCGAGGTGCTGGACGGCATGATTTACCTGAACTTTGCGGATGAACCGGCCTCCCTCGAGGAGGCCAAGCGCGAGCTTGGCGCCTGCCTGGCGCCCTACGACCTCGCCAATGCCAAGGTGGCGCACCGCCAGAGCTATCCCATGGCGGCCAACTGGAAACTCGCCGTAGAGAACTACTGCGAGTGCTATCACTGCGCGCCGGCTCATCCGGAGTATTCGAAAGGACACAGCCTGGCGGATCCGGACAACAAGACCGAGCATCTTTACGACGCCATGCACGAGCGGGCCATCGCCTGCGGCCATTCGGAAGTGGAGGTGGGCCGCCAGTACCTGGCGTCCCCGGGTTTCGGCGCCGGTTACAGCTATTCCCGCTATCCGCTGGTGCGCGGTCATGTCACCGGCAGCAAGGATGGTCAGGCCGTCGCGCCCCTGCTGGGTACCTTGAAGGACTATTTTGGCGGCTGCACGGATTTCGAAGTTGGGCCGATCACCTTCGCCCTGGCCTATCCAGACCATGTGGTCATCTACGCCTTCAAGCCGCTGGGCCACGGCCGCGCGGACTGCGACATCACCTGGCTGGTTCGCGGTGATGCGGAGGAAGGCAAGGACTACGACAAGAAAACGCTCACCTGGCTCTGGGACGTAACCACCCATGCGGACAAGCGCATCATTGAGCGCAATGCCGAAGGCGTGAACTCCCGCTACTACGCGCCTGGGCCTCTGAGTCCCATGGAGTACTACACGGAGGAGTTCCTGAATTGGTACAAGGCGGCCCTCCAGGAACTGGATGATCCTGGCGCTGCCAGGCGCCCGGGTCCCGTCGCGGCACTGGCCTAGCCTTGACCTGTTTCAAGGGGTTAGCGTCGGTCCTCACCGGCACGCTGGTCGCCATCACCGCAACCGTTAAGGCGGACGAGGCCTACACACCAACCACCTCGGTGGCGGAATCACGGGCGATGGTTGCAGCACTGCCCGAAGCAGACATCTGGTGGACCGTGCCGGGTGATCCGATGCGCTGGTACAACCTGAATCTGCCGAAGATCGTGCCGACGGCAACGATCTATCGCGACGGGCCCGTGCGTCCACTTGCTACGGCGCCAAACCCCGCCATCGGCGCCTTCGAGGTCGAAACGCCGCATGGACCCATGCCGTTCGATGCGTTCCTGGACAGCGACCAGTCCACCACCATGGCAGTGCTGATCCTGCACGAAGGCAAGATCGCTTTCGAGCGCTATCCCCGGCAGCAACCGCACGACAAGCCCCTGTTCTGGTCCGTGACCAAGGCGCTCGTGGCGACGGTGCTCGCGATCCTCGAAGACCGGGGCGAGGTCGATGTGAGCCAGCCGGTGGATCATTACTTACCCGCGCTCAAGGACTCCGCCTACGCAGGCGTCGCTGTGCGTGACGTTCTCGACATGGCGTCCGGCATCGACTGCGCTGATGATTATGAGGATCAGCAATCCTGCTACTACCGCTATTCCTCCTCCATCGGCGAGGGCTTTCGCCCGCCCAATTCGCCGGACAACCCCTATGACTACATCGCTTCCCTTGGCCCGGAACAGCGCTGGGCAGAAGCGGGAACGGGCTACAGCTATTCCGGCGTCGACACCTTCGTGGTGGGCTGGCTGGTCGAAGAGCTCACGGGTATGCCGTTTCAGGATGCCTTCAGCGATGAGGTCTGGCGACACCTCGGTGCCGAGGGCGATGCGCTCATCTGGGCTGGTCGCTACGGCATCCCACTGACCTCCGGGGGGTTCATGAGCTCGGTGCGCGATATGGGTCGCTTCGGTCTGCTGTTCACGCCAAGCCGATCGGTAGTCACCGACCGGAACATCATTTCAGACCGCTATCTGAAGCTCATCCAGGAAGGGGGTCGCCCGGAACTGCGTCGAAGGGCAAGAGGCGGCGACATCAGCAATGACGACGTCCTGCACAACGTCTACCAATGGGATGCGGTCTACGCCAGCGGAGCGTTTATGAAGGGCGGCTGGGCCGGCCAGGGGCTCATGATCCATCCGCAGAAAGACCTTGTCGCCGTCTGGACCGGCTATTTCGATGAAGACTGGGGCCAGGTCAGCGTCGAGCCCATGATCCGCCAGCTCTGGGCGGCACTGTATCCCGCACCTGCTGACTGAAGCTCCCCACGGGCGCAATCACCACCAGGTGGCATACAGCGCGATCAGGAGCAACAGCACCGCCAGGGCGCACACGTTAAAGCCGGTGGTGGTCCGCGTGTCGACCTCGCCGTAGTCGATCGCGTCCGGATGCGCCTCGGCCCCCTGCACCTTGGAAACGATGACGCCGAGCAGGATGCACAGGACGAAGACCAGCCCGACCCGATCGATGAAGGGCAGTTCGGGCCAGAGCAGCTTCAGACCCAGGGAAAGCACGGCTGAACCGACGGCCATGGCCAGGGCGCCCAGGGAGGTCGTGTGCTTCCAGAAGATGCCCATCAGGAAGAGGGCACAGACCCCGGGGGTGAAGAAGCCCGTGAATTCCTGGATGTACTGAAACGCCTGGTCGAACTGGCCCAGCAGCGGGCGGGCGACCACGGTGGCGATGAGCAGGGCAAGGAAGCTGGCCGTGCGTCCAATGGTGACCAGCTGCTGTTCGCTCTTTTCCGTTTTTGCCAGGTGCCGATAGATGTCCATGGTGAAGATGGTGGAGATGGAATTCATCATGGAGGCCAGGGAAGAAACAATGGCTGCGATGAGCGCAGCGAACACCAGCCCCAGCAGGCCGGCCGGCAGCAGGGTCATGACCGTGGGATAGGCCTTGTCCGGCGCCTCCAGCTCCGGCGCGAGGATGACCGCCGCAACCCCCGGCAGCACGACGATGATGGGCATGAGCATCTTCAGGAAGGCCGCAAACATGATGCCCTTTTGCGCCTCCTGCACGTTCTTGGCCGCCAGGGCGCGCTGGATGATGTACTGGTTGAAGCCCCAGTAGGAAAGGTTCATCACCACCATGCCGCCGACCAGGACCGAGATACCCGGCAGCAGGTCATAGTGCGGCGAGTCCGGTGTAAAAATCAGGTCGAACTTCTCTGGAACGCGCTCCATTAGCGTTGAAAAGCCCACCAGCACACCCTGACCCCCACCGACCTCATCGAGGGAAATCCAGGCGATCAGGAGCCCGCCCAGCACCAGCAGCGTGACCTGGATGATGTCCGTCAGCGCGACGGCCTTGAGGCCGCCGTAGAGGGAATAGCCACAGGCGAACAGGCCAAGGCCAACCAGTCCCCAAACCAGGTCCAGCCCGGTCACGGTGTTCACGGCAAGCGCGCCCAGCCAGAGAATCGACGTCAGGTTGACGAACACGTACACGCCGAGCCAGAAAACCGCCATGACGTTGCGGACCCGATGGTCGTAACGCGCTTCCAGGAACTGCGGCATGGTGTAGATGCGGTGCTTCAGAAACACCGGCAGCAACCACTTGCCCACCGCGATCAGGGCGATCGCAGCGGTCCATTCATAGGCGGCAATCGCAAAGCCGAGCACCCAGGCGGAGCCGGACATGCCGATGATCTGCTCGGCAGAAATGTTCGCCGCGATGAGCGACGCGCCGATGGCCCACCAGGGCAGGGATCGGCCCGCGAGAAAATAGTCGCCCGTGTCCTTGGCGTGTCCGGCCTTCTCGCGGGAAACGACGTTGGCCAGCACCAGCAGAAACACGGCGTAGATCGCAACGACGGTCAGGTCCAGGGTTCCGAGGCTCATGGCGGGTCCTTCTTGTGTGATTGTTGTGTTCCTGGCGGAGCAGCCACCAGGTGAATCGTCGCGAACACGTCCGCGTCAATGTAGCCGCGGTTGCGGTCGCCATCCACCGGCTCGATGTCCACGTCGCCGACGAAGTGCTCCCGGCCAGCCGGGCTGTCCGCGTCGCAGTAACCCAG
>JBCDHO010000242.1:0-4873 GCA_038749855.1 Pseudomonadota bacterium | reverse complement strand
TTGGCCAGGTGGGCCGGCAGGATGAACAGTGCCTCGGCCAGGCTGAACAGCAGCACAGCGATGACCACGGCCGGCAGCGGCCACCAGTAGCTGCCCGTCTCACCCGGCAGGAACAGCACCGGCAGAAAGGCCACCACGTTGGTCAAAATGCTGAAGGTCACCGGCCAGGCCATCTCGCGCGCACCCTTGATGGCCGCGTCGAGCTTACTCATGCCCTGTTGTCGGTATTCGTAGACGTTTTCCCCGACCACGATGGCGTCGTCCACGACGATCCCGAGCGCAACGAGGAAGCCAAACATGGACACCATGTTGATGCTCACACCCAGCGAGGGAAGGACGGTGATGGAGCCGATGAAGGAGATCGCCATGCCCATCATGATCCAGAAGGCCAGGCGCACCTCGAGGAACAGGCTGAGGATCACAAGGATGATGACGATGGCCATCACCCCGTTGCCGAGCAGCAGGTTCATGCGGTCGGCGAAGTTCTCCGCGGCATTGCTGTCGATGCGGTAGCTGATGCCTTCGGGCAGGGTCTCGTCGAGGTCGGCCAGCACAGCATGAACGGCGTCCGCTACCTCGAGTGGGGATTGCTCCCCGACGCGGAAGATTTCGATGTCTACCGACAGCTGGCGGTTGAACTGGCCCTGGAAACCGACCTCTTCAAAGCCATCGCGGATGTCGGCAATGTCGCCGAGGGTCAGGGGCGCGCCGGTCTCGGCGCTGCGGATGACGATGTCACCGAGCTGGTCTGCCCACACTTTGCGCTCTTCGACGCGCAGCAGGAGCTGACCGCCCGTGGTGTCGATGGAGCCGGCGGGCACATCGCGGCTGGAAGTCTCAATGATGTCGGCCACTTCGCCCAGGGTCAGGCCGTACTCGCGCAGCCGCTCGGCGGGAATCTCTACGTGCGTGATGTAGTTCAGCGCCCGGCCAATGGTCACCTGGGTGATCGCCGGCTGGTTGAGCATCTGCTCCCGGACGCGCTCGGCGAGCTGGCGCATGGTCCACGCGTCCGCGTCCCCGAACAGGGCAATCTGCATGACTTCCCGGGACCGGTCGGACAGGTAAACCTCCGGCTGCTCCGCATCGACGGGGAAGGTTCGAATCTGGCTGACGGCCTGGTCCACGTCCTGGAAGGCCTTCATGCGGTCCACGCCGGGCACCAGCTCCAGGCGTACCCAGCCGCCGCCCTCGTAGGCGGAAGAGGTGATCTCGCGTACACCGGTGACGCTGCGGATGGCTTCTTCCACCGGCAGGACGATGCCCTGCTCCGATTCCTCCGGCGCCGCGCCCGGATAGCTGACCAGCACCTCGACCACATCCGGCTGGTAGTTCGGTTCGACCTCTTTCTGCATGGTGACCGCGGTGTAGATACCGGCCACGAGCAGGATCACCATGAGCAGGTTGGCAGCAATGCCGTTCTCTGCCATCCAGGCGATGGGCCCCTTGCGCAGTGGGCCCTGGAGTTGACGCGCGTTCACGGGCTCGAGGCGACGGTGCGGGTCAGGGCCTCGTCAACACCGCCGCCGGCCGTCCTCAGGCGCAGGCGAATGCCTTCTCTCACGGTCGCGAGGTTGGTACGGACCACCTGGTCACCGGGCGCCAGGCCTTCGTTGATGTAGGCATAGTCCGCGTCCTGGAACACGATGTTCACGGGCTGGATGGCGAGGGCGCCCTCGCGCATGAGCCAGACCGTGTTGTCCTTGCGCACCAGCGGACGCGGCAGTTTCAGGGCGCCGCTGATTTCCCGTCCCTCGATGCGCGCCTCCACGAAGGCGCCAATGATCAGGGCGGGTTGACCCTCGTGCGCCGGATCTCGGGCCAGCGGATCGGCCACGGACACCATGATGCGCGCCAGGCGGGTCCCGCCCTCGAGCTCACCGACGAGCTGGTCAAGCACGCCTTCCCGGTACTGCCCCTCGCGCCAGGCCGTCCGGTGACGGATGAGCACCGGCGAACCACCGCCTGGTGCTTCGGAAAACACCAGCCACTGCAGCTGATCGAGGGGCACCGTGGCTTCGACCCAGTAGCTGTCGATACCGGCCAGGGCCGCCAGGGACTCCCCCACGGCAACCTGCGAGCCCAGGTTGACCGTGCGGCCCAGCACCTGGGCGTCGAAGGGTGCCCGGATGACGGTGCGGTCGAGATTGAGGCGTGCCTGTGCCTCGGCAGCCCGGGCCGCCTGCACGCGGGCCTCGGCGCTGCGCAGCTGGGGCTCACGCAGCACCAGGGACAGGTTGTCGGTCTGAAGCTGCTCGCCGCGCTCGGCCTTGAGATCGCGGTATTCACGCTCGGCCTGGAGCGCGCGACCCTGCTCCAGTTCCAGTTCGGCCAGGGCCTGCTGGAGCTCGCTCTCCCGCTGCATGAGCAGGTTACGGTAGTCGGCGTCCTCGATGCGCAGCAGCATGTCGCCGGCGCGCACAAAGCGGCCCGGGTCCAGGGCCGACGACAGCTCGACCACCTGGCCGCTCACCTGGGGGCGCAGTTCGAGACCGCGCGAGGGCTGCACGGAGCCCAGGGCCTGGATCACCGGCCGAAAGGTGCCGGTTTCGGGCGTTACAACATCCACAAGCATGGCCGTCTGGCGCACGGCGTCTTCCCGCTCCGTGGTCGGTTCCGTGTTGAAGATCACCGTCAGCGCCGCAGCGCCGGCAGCGACCAAGCCCACACAGATGAACAGGGTCCGTCCCAGGCCGCTTCGCCGCGCCGGTGCGCGTGCTGATTTCGTTTGGTTTTTATCGTTCAAGACCCGACCACTCCCAGACTCAGGCAGGCGCGCCATGATAGAGCGCAGCCGGGAAGCAGCCGTGAAGCGTCAGGCGCTGAGATCGAAGCGTTTGCGCAGGAAACGGGCGATGCCGTCCTCGTCGTGGCGGCCGATCACGGCGGTGGCGGCTTCCTTGACCGGGTCCGCCGCATTGGCCGGTGCGTAGCATTCATCAGCGGTCTCAAACATGCTGAGATCGTTGTAGCTGTCGCCAAAACAGACCACGCGGTCCGCGCCGAGCTGTGCCCGCAAAGTATCGACGGCGGCGCCTTTGCTGGCTTCACTGTGATGAATATCGATCCAGCGCCAGCCGTTGCCCTCCCAGGCGTCGCCGGCATAGGCCACGAGGTGCGGCTCATCGGCGATCAGCGCCTCGATGCGGTCGACCGCGGGCCCTTCCCCGAGGGCGCTGATGTTGGTGATTTCTGCCGCGGCCGGCAGCTTCGCGGCCGGTAGCAGGACGACCTCACTGCGTTTCGTGAACTCGCCGGCCAACCGTTGCTCCGTCTCGTTCTTCAGCGGCGTGTGGTAAATCGCATGGTGACCACCGGGCTCGAAGGTGAACACAAAGGGCGTCACGTCCTGGGCAAGGACGGCCGTGAGGACATGTTCGACCTCAGAGAGCGTGAGGAAATTCTGGTGCAGATAGTGATCTTTTCGCGGGTCCCAGATCATGACGCCGTTCTTGTACACGTGGGGCAGGCAAAAGCCATGACCCTCGAGCAGGCCACGGGCGGCATGCAGCGTCCGGCCCGTCGCCACCGTGTAGGCAACGCCCGCGTCGGCCAGCGCCTCGAGCGTATCGCTGGTGTAGGCCGAGAGCCCGCTGTCCTTGTCCAGCAGCGTACCGTCAAGATCGAAAACAATGAGTTCCATGGTGTTCCATCGTTGTTGCCGGCGCCATCGGCGCCCGCTGTTTTCCACGACTCATGCTACCGCGTGGCCGTGACGGCGCCGTGTAAGGCCGAGGCGCGCCCGGCTTCACGCCATCCCTCTATAATGCGCGGTCGATGAGTGCACCCATAATGAAACGCGGCATGAAAAACAGGCCGCGAAATACCCTGCAGGGGAAGGTCCGTCCATGACCAGTGCTTTTCTCGCGAATCTCAGCTCACCACCGCTGCTGTTCTTTTTTCTCGGCATGGTTGCCGTCTTCGTTCGCTCGGACCTGGACATTCCCGGACAGATCGCGCGGTTTTTGTCGCTCTATCTGCTGTTCGCCATCGGCTTCAAGGGCGGGGTCGCGCTGGCCACGGCCTCCCTCGGGCCCGCGGTCTGGCTGACCCTGGGCGCTGCCATCGCGCTCTCAGCGCTGGTGCCCATCTACAGCTTTTTCCTGCTGCGCAAGCGCCTGGGCGTCGCCAACGCGGCCGCCGTGGCCGCGACCTACGGTTCGGTCAGCGCCGTGACCTTCATTACCGGGACCAGCTACCTGGATGCCCAGGGCATCGAATGGAATGGCTACCTCGTTGCCGCCATGGCGCTCATGGAGTCCCCGGCGATCATTGTCGGCATGCTGCTGTTCAGCCGCTTTCGCAATGATGCGGACAAGCGGGGCAAGCTGCGCTGGGGCCCGCTGCTGCACGAGGCTTCCCTGAACGGCTCCGTGTTCCTGATCCTCGGCAGCATGCTGATCGGCTACATCACCGGGCCCCAGGGCATGGAGCAGATCAGCGCCGTGGTCACGGCGCCGTTTCTCGGCGTGCTGTGCCTGTTCCTGCTGGACATGGGCATTGTCGCCGCTCGCCGCCTGAAGGACCTGGGCGAAACGGATGGCTCCGGCAAGTTGCCCCTGGCGCTCATGGCCACGGCATCCCTGGTGTTTCCCCTGGTCAACGCGGCCGCCGCGCTGGCCGTTGGCGTGGCCCTGAACCTCAGTGAGGGCGACCTGGTCCTCCTGACCGTGCTGGGCGCCAGTGCCTCCTACATCGCGGTGCCGGCTGCCCTACGCCTGGGGCAGGGCAAGGCGTAGGGCAGCCGGCACCGCGATGTAGGAGGCACTGGCGCCCAGCACGGTCAGGAGGACCAGGTCGCCCTCACTGAGGGTCAGGGCCACGCCAACGGCCAGCGCGGCGGCCGCGTTGACCAGGGGAAACACCAGGGATG
>JBCDHO010000241.1:0-4903 GCA_038749855.1 Pseudomonadota bacterium | reverse complement strand
TGGGCCTGACCGGTCTGAATGGCGGTGTACATCTGTGCCACCTTGTCTTCGCGGATCAGGTTTCGGATCGCGGGCGTCGCAATCATGATTTCGTGCGCCGCAACGCGACCACCACCATAGCGCTTGAGCAGCGTTTGGGCGATCACAGCGCGCAGGGACTCAGACAACATGGAGCGGACCATGGACTTCTCACCGGCCGGGAACACGTCAATGATGCGATCGATGGTCTTGGCCGCTGAACTGGTGTGCAGCGTGCCAAAGACAAGGTGCCCGGTTTCAGCAGCGGTCAGCGCCAGCCGGATCGTTTCGATGTCACGCATCTCACCGACCAGGATGATGTCCGGGTCCTCACGGAGCGCAGCGCGCAGAGCCTGGTTGAAGCCGTGCGTGTCTCGATGCACCTCGCGCTGGTTGATCAGGCACTTGCGGGACTCGTGCACGAATTCAATCGGGTCTTCGATGGTGAGGATGTGACCGGCCAGGTTGTCGTTCAGGTGATCGATCATGGCCGCGAGGGTCGTAGACTTACCCGATCCTGTCGGACCCGTCACCAGGACGAGGCCGCGCGGCACGTTGATGATGTCCCGGAAGCTTGGCGGTGCGCCAATGTCCTCGAGGCTCCAAACGGCCTCGGGAATGGTACGAAAGGCACCGCCGACACCCCGGTCCATGTGGAAGCAGTTCACTCGAAAGCGCGCGAGGCCGGGCACCGCATAGGAGAAGTCGACCTCGAGGTTGGCCTCGAAATCGCGGCGCTGGAAGTCGTTCATGGTGCTGTAGAGCAGCTCCTGGAGCGCCGTATTGTCGATGGCGGGGACGTTGAGCCGCTTGAGCTCACCGTCCACGCGAATCATCGGCGGAAGCCCCGCCGACAGGTGTAGGTCCGAGGCCTTGTTCTTCACTGAATAGGCCAGCAATTCCGCGATGTCCATATACCCCTCCTGAACTGGACCCGTGACGGGCTACAATGGCGCGGGCTGCCCCTTGCTGTGCCCTGACCCTTGAATCCCTTCGCTTAAAGTCAATTTGTCTCCGTAACCTTAGAACATTGCAGGTTAAATTCCAACATGGACGCCAAGACAGACGCCAGAACCGACAGCAGTGCCCAACGCCGCCGCCAGGTCCTCGAGCGCATCGCGCGGGCATGCAGGGAAAGCGGGCGCTCACCCGCTGCGGTGGAACTGCTTGCCGTCAGCAAGCAGCAGCCGGCCGCCGCGCTGCGTGCACAGCATGCGCTGGGACAGCGCGCCTTTGGCGAGAACCGTCTCCAGGAAGCGCTCACCAAGCAGGACGAATTGGCGGATCTCGAGCTGACCTGGCACTTCATCGGTCCGGTACAGTCCAACAAGACCCGCGATATCGCGGCGCGCTTTGACTGGGTCCAGTCGGTCGATCGCGAGAAAATCCTGCGACGCCTCGGTGCTCAGCGACCCGAGGCTAAGCCCCCGTTGATGATTTGCCTGCAGGTGAATATTGACGAGGAACCCCAGAAGGCCGGTGCGTCACCGGCAGCGGTTACCGATCTTGCCGCCCTGTGCCGGGACCTCCCGCGCCTGTGCCTGCGGGGACTGATGTGCCTGCCCGCTCGCCAGGAAGACGCGGATGACACCCGGGACAGCTTCCAGCGGGTGGCTGCCCTGGCCGCAACGCTTCGCCACGAGGGTCACGAAATTGATACGCTCTCCATGGGCATGTCGGCCGACCTTGAACCGGCCATTGCCTGCGGCAGCACCATGGTCCGGGTCGGAACTGACCTGTTCGGCCCGAGAACACAGAGGTAAGCATGACCCCCGGTAAGGATACGCTCTCGCCCGACACCGTCATCGCCTTCATCGGCGGCGGCAATATGGCCACCGCCCTGATTGGCGGCCTGTACGCCGCAGGTGCGGATCATGCCCCTGGGACAGACCTGGCCGGATCGGTGTCTCGGCCCTACGTGCGGGTCGCCGATCCGAATGGTGAGGCCCGGAACCGGATGATAAAAGACTTTGGGGTCGTCGCGACGCCCGACGGTGCAGCGGCGGCCGCCGGCGCGGACCTCGTGGTACTGGCCGTCAAGCCGCAGCTGGTCCAGGCCGCGCTGGACGGGCTTGGAAAGCAGCTAACGCCGCAGCAGACCCTCGTGTCCGTTGCGGCCGGCACGACCATCGCCACGCTCCAGGGGCTCATCGCCGACGGTGTACCGGTCGTGCGGACCATGCCCAACACGCCGGCCCTTCTGGGACTTGGCATGACCGGACTGTTCGCCGACGCCCGCTGCACCCGTCGCGACCGGGACCGTGCCGAATCCCTGATGGGGGTCTGCGGCGCTACGGTCTGGGTCGACGAAGAAGACCAGATGAACCTGGTGACCGCCGTTTCCGGTAGTGGACCTGCCTACTACTACCTCTTCACGGAAGCGCTGGCCGAGGCAGCGACCGCCCTGGGACTGCCCCGGGAAACGGCGCTTCGTCTCGCTCGCCAGACCGCGCTCGGCGCCGGCGCGATGGCCGCACGGGATGAAACAGATATTGTTGAGTTGCGGCGGCGGGTGACTTCCCCCGGTGGCACAACGCAGGCTGCGATCGAAGCATTGGAAGCCGATGCCCTGCGGGCGATTGTTGCGCGCGCCGTAGACGCCGCAACCCGTCGCGGGCGAGCGCTTGCCGGCACGGAATCGGGAGCAGATGCATGAACACTTCCGGCGCATTCAGCTACCTGATCGGCACGCTGATCGACCTGTATATCACCGCCGTGATGCTGCGGCTCCTGCTGCAGTGGGTGCGTGCAGACTTTTATAACCCGGTTTGTCAGTTCCTGGTGACGATCACCAATCCTCTGCTCATTCCGCTACGCCGCGTCATTCCCTCCATCGGGCGACTGGACACGGCGTCGGTGGTGCTAATGCTGGTGCTGGAACTGCTCGGCGTCTGGCTGGTTACGCAGCTCTTCGGGCGCCCCATGCCGTTCGAAGTGCTGCTGCTCTATTCGGTCGTCAAGCTGCTGCTGACGCTGCTGTGGACCTATTTCTTCCTGATCATCGCGCTGGTCATCATCAGCTGGGTCGGGCGGCGAGCCCGACACCCGATCATTCCCCTCGTGATTCAGCTGACGGACCCGATCCTGGCCCCGATTCGACGCGTTATACCGGTCATGGGGGGGTTCGATCTCACGCCGCTGATTGCGCTGATTGCCATTCGCTTCCTGATCGTGCTGCTGCCCACGTCGTTCTGACCGACCCTTAGGCTGATGCAACAGGCGGTTTCGGGCCGACGAATCAGGGAAAGAGCCGTTCGCGTGCCCAGGCGCCGTCGGTCAGGATGAAGCGGTAGCGATCGTGCAGGCGGCTGGTGCGCCCGTACCAGAATTCAATCATCACGGGCGCCACCCGAAAGCCCGACCAGTGCGGCGGGCGGGGAACGGTGCGCCCCAGGTGACGGGCTTCCACTGTGGCAACCCGTTTCAGGAGCTCTGCGCGTCCGGACATGGGCCGTGACTGATCCGAGGCCCAGGCCCCGAGCTGGCTGCCCCGTCCACGGGTTGCAAAGTAGGCATCGGCCTCTTCATCGGAAACCGGGGCGGCCCGGCCCTCCACGCGCACCTGCTGTTCCAGGGTCTTCCAGTGGAACACCAGCGACGCTTGGTCGTTTGCCTGTAGCTGTCGGCCCTTGTTGCTCTCAAGGTTTGTGTAAAACACGAAACCGCTGTCGTCCCAGTCCTTCAGCAGCACCATTCGGGACGAAACACCCCCTTCACGGTTTACCGTTGACAGGCACATGGCCGTGGGCTCGATCTCGTCGGCCCTCACGGCTGCATCCATACACTCGCGGAAGCGTTCGACCGCTTCGCTGGGCAAACTCATGCTTTGACTCCTTCAGGCCGGTGAGGCGCTCGGTGCTTCGAGGCCAGGAACTGTTCCGGTCTCGCGACCGCTGCCGCCATCACTCCCCGGACCATCGTCGTCTTCCGGCGCGATGCCCTCGCGCGGCGGCAACTTACGCAGCCAGATGAGCCAGACAACGAGGGCATCAAGAATGATCAGGGCTTGCCAGAGGTAGAGATGAAACCATTCAAAGGCCGCCATGCTCCACTGGCCCATGTAAAACAGGCTGATGATGCGGACGAGATTGAGCCCCTGAATGGCGAAAAACCCGATGATGAAACCAATGACCTTGTACTTCAGGGGCGCGGGGAAGGCGAACAGCGCACTGAACAGGATGATCAGCGCTTCGACGCCGTTGCAGCCACGCACGATGCGGACGCCGAAACCGGTATCGACATCCTGGATGACATTCTCATAGGCGATGACGTTGTCATCAAACAGCAGCACGATCCAGACGCTGATGTCCGCGACCAGGGCCGTAAACGGCATGATGACGTACTTTTCTACCGGCTGTAGAATTTCGAGCGTAAAGAGCCCGATCAGAAGCACGAAAAAAATGACGAAAAACCGCAACATGGGGCGTAAACAAAGCACACGGCGACAGGAAGCCGACATGGTACCTGAGCCTTCCGCGCGGCGCATCTGCACTCGGGCGCGGGCACCACAGCCCGCTGCGTGAGACTGACGTGACCCGCCCGTTGCCACCGCGCGTTTTCCTGGTCGGCCCCATGGGGTCGGGCAAGACCACCCTGGGCCGGCGCGCGGCGAAGTTGCTCGGCATGGCGTTTATCGACTGCGACGAAGAGATCGAACGCCGCACCGGCGCCAGCGTGAATCTGATTTTCGACATCGAGGGGGAAGCTGGCTTCCGCGAGCGCGAAGCACGCTTGCTCGCGGAGCTCGCCGGGAGCGAGGGCTTGCTGGTCGCGACCGGCGGCGGCGTTGTTACGGGCGAAGCGAACCGGGCGGTGTTGAAGGATTCCGGCCTGGTGGTCTGGCTGCCCACCAGTGTCCAGCAACAGCTCAGGCGCCTGGAGATGG
>JBCDHO010000240.1:0-4903 GCA_038749855.1 Pseudomonadota bacterium | reverse complement strand
GCTGCCATAGCGTGCCGGCCTAGAGGCGGAATTCCTCGCCCAGGTAGACCTCGCGCACCTCCTCGTTCTCGAGAATCAGCTCCGGCGTACCCTCCGCGAGGATCCGCCCCTCGGCAAGGATATAGGCGTGGTCACAGATTCCGAGCGTCTCCCGGACATTGTGATCCGTGATGAGCACCCCGATGCCCCGGTCCTTCAGGTGCTGGACGATGCCCTGGATCTCGCGCACGGAAATCGGGTCGACGCCGGCGAAGGGCTCATCGAGCAGGATAAAGCGTGGCTTGCAGGCGAGCGCCCGGGCGATTTCGACCCGTCGCCGCTCGCCGCCGGACAGGCTGACCCCGGCCTGGCTGGACAGGTGCGCCACACCAAGCTCTTCCAGCAGCGACTGCAGCAGGTCCTCGCGGCCGTCGCGGTCGAGGTCGTCGCGCATTTCCAGGATCGACATGACGTTGTCGCGTACGGAGAGTTTGCGAAAGATCGACGCCTCCTGGGGAAGGTAGCTCACCCCGAGCCCGGAGCGAACGTTTACCGGTTCGTGGGTGACGTCGTGGTCATCTACGGTGATGCGCCCCTCGCTCGCCGGAATGAGTCCGACGATCATGTAAAAGCAGGTGGTCTTGCCCGCGCCGTTGGGTCCAAGCAGGCCTACCACGCGTCCGGGGCGGACCTCCATACTCACGCCACGGACGACGTTTCGCTTGCGGTAGGACTTGTGCAGATTTTCAGTTCGCAGCATGTCGGTGCGTCGGTTGCTTATCCGCTGCCTTCGCCGGCGTCATCTTCGCCGCCTTGGTCGTCGGTTCCCGTGCCGTCCGCGGTGTCATCTGGACTCCGTTCACTCTCGGTCTCGCCGTTCTCACTCCCGCGGGTAACGGCGTCGTTGCCTCCGCCGTCCACGGGGTCCCCGGCGCGGTCAGCGGGCTGGGCCTCGTTCACGGTGCTGCCGATTTCCCCATCGCGTGCCTGGAAGTCAGCGGCGACCTCGGGTTCAAGACGGATTCGGATGCGGCCGTCGGAGTCATCGTCCGTGGCCTGGGCGCCCGTGCCCTCGAAATGCTGACGGTCGAGATCGTAGGTCAGCGATTCCCCGGATATTCGGTACTGGGGGTGGTTGACATCCGCGGCGCCGGTGAGGCGAACGAGGCCGGCGCCCACCTCGTAGGTAATGCGTTCGGCTTCGGCCTGCACCAGCCCCTGTTCCTCGATCTCCTGCTCCAGCCGCGCGGGCGCACCGAGCAGGCGAATCGTACGCACCTTGCCGTCGGTTTTTTCAACCTCGGCCCGGTTCGCTCGAATGTGAAGCGTGCCCTGACGAATTTCGACGCGCCCCTCGAGTACCGAGATACCGTCGCCAAAATAGCCGTCCCCATCGTCGGCGGAAACCTCGAGCGGCTGTTGTCGGTCTGACTCCAGCGCTGGAGCGGCGGGCGACAGTACCAGTGCGAAGAGCAGCGTCAGCGCGAGCGTGTTATTCCGGTAGGTCATAAACGCCTTTGACATTCTCGTGCAGTTGAAATTCCTCGGTCAGCATATTCACCCGAAACCCCGTCGCGTTCAGTGTGCCGGAGGGGTCCTCCAGCCGCACCGGCGCCGAAGACAAGGCCACCCGCTCCTCGATCAGGAGAGTGACGTCGCGACCATCAATGTCGACACGGGCCGCTGGTGTCGCGCCGCTGCGCTCCAGGCGAACCTCACCGCCGAGAAAGACCTCTTCCTGATCGGGGCTGATCGTCGCTGTTTCTGCAATGATATGCCACAGGAATCCCTCATGCCGGACCTCGAGCCGTGGCTGATCAACCTGCCCCACGTCTGTTGCTGCCTCGCTGGTGAGGCGTGGGGCCCAGAGTCGCATGGCCTGCTCACCGCGCGCGTCGAAGGCCCGCATCTCGAAGTTCTCCAGCGCGTAGTCGAGGCGGATGTCGAGGCCCTCAATCGGGCCGTCCCCGGCGCCGTCGTCATCATCGGCGAGCCACCAGGTAAAGGCGGCGAGCACGGCAGCCAGGAGCAGGCCGCGGCGTGTGGAACGGGACGTCATCGTCGACTGGCTGGGATGCTGCCGGACGGGCGCATCAGGCGGAAACTTCGTCGGGCCATGCGCCATGCGCCTCCAGCAACAGTTCGCACAGCTCGCGTACAGCACCCAGACCGCCTTCTCGCTCGGTGACCCAGTGGCAGTGACGGCGGATATCGTCGCCGGCTGCGGGTACGGTGACGGCCAGCCCGACGCGCCGGAGCACCGGCAGGTCGATCCAGTCGTCGCCGGCGTAGCAGGTTTCCTCGTCGCTGCGGCCTGTTCGGGCCAGCAGGTCGTGGTAGGCCGTCAGCTTGTCATCGGCACCCTGGTACACGTGCTCAATGCCGAGGCCGGCAGCGCGGTCTGCGACAATGCGCGAGGCCCGTCCGGTGATCACGGCGAGCTCAATACCCGCGCGTTGAACGGCCTTGAGGCCGAGCCCGTCGCGGGTGTAGAAGGCCTTGGTTTCATTGCCCTGGTTGTCAAAATAGAGTTGTCCGTCGGTGAGTACCCCGTCTACATCAAGCGCCAGTAAACGCACCTTGGCAGCGCGCTCGAGGAGCAGTGGATCGTAGCGGGTCACGGGGACTCGTTCAGACCACGCCGGAGCGCAGCAGATCGTGGAAATTGAGAATGCCGACGAGCTGCCGGTCTTCGTCCAGCACCAGCAGCCCCTGAATGCCCCGGTCCTGCATGATCTGAACCGCCTCTACCGCGAGTTCGTCAGGTCCGATGCTGACCGGGTTGCCGCTCATGACGTTTTCCACGCGCGTCGCATGGGGGTCGAGGCCCCGGCCCAAGGCCCGGCGCAGATCGCCGTCGGTAAAAACGCCGGCAACCGCGCCACGCTCATCGACCGCTGCGGTCATGCCGAGGCGCTTTTCAGAGATTTCGACGATGGCCTCGGTGACGAGGGCCTCCGTCCGCACCACGGGCATTTCTTCGCCCGTGTGCATCAGGTCGCGGATCCGGATCACCAGCCGACGGCCTAGCCGTCCGGCCGGGTGTGAGCGGGCGAAATCTTCGCGCGTGAAGCCCCGGGACTCGAGCAGCGCCACCGCCAGGGCATCGCCCATGACCAATGCTGCCGTGGTGCTTGAGGTCGGGGCGAGGCCCAGGGGGCAGGCCTCCTCGCCCACGGCCGTATCGATCGCGACATCCGCGAATTCGGCAAGATAGGAATTGGGGTTGCCGGTCATGGCGATGATCGTGACGTCGAGTCGCTTGATGAGGGGCAGCAGCTGCTTGACCTCATCGGTCTCGCCCGAGTTGGAAAGCACCAGGACGATGTCCTTCGCAGTGATCATGCCCAGGTCGCCGTGCGCCGCCTCGGCGGCATGAACGAAGAAGGCGGGGGTTCCCGTACTGGCCAGGGTGGCGGCGATCTTGTTGCCGATGTGGCCGGATTTCCCGACGCCGAGGACAACCACACGGTCCTCTGCCGCCAGCATGGCCCGGCACGCGGCAACAAACTGGTCGTCGACCCGGGGCAGGAGCTCGGTGACGGCGCGGGCTTCGGTTTCGATAACGGCCCGAGCGAGCTGCTTGACGGCTTCTTCGTTCATCGCGCCATTCTACTCCTCGCCCAAGGCCTGATCACCCGCCGGGGCCGGTTCAGGCAGCGCCGCCCATCACGGTCACGACCATGGCCTGCGTATCACCGGCTGGGTCGCCGGCACCCAGCCAGACCATGGCCTGGTAACCGATGAAGATGGTCAGCAACAAGGCGCCGGCCAGGCGACCGATGCGTCCCGGGCCGCGAAAATCAGAGGCCAGCAAAAACATCAGGCCCGTGAGCAGGAACATCACGGGAAAGTCCCGACCCAACAACATGGGCTGAACCTCGACAGGGCGGATGGCGGCCGCAATGCCCAGGACCCCGAGGAGGTTGAACATGTTAGAGCCAATAATGTTGCCGATTGCGATGTCGTCTTCCTTACGAAAGGCGCTGGTGATGGCCGTGGCGAGCTCCGGAAGACTGGTGCCGAAGGCAACGATGGTCAGCCCGATGACCGTATCCGAGACGTTCAGGATCTGGGCGATGCCAACAGCGCCCTCGACCAGGAAGTGAGAGCTGGCAGGGAGCGTGATCATGCTGATGAGCAGCCAGAAGACGGCCACCCGTGTGGGAATGTCCGTTGGGATCTCCGCTTCCAGTTCCTGGGCGAAGGGGTCCGTATCGGGCCGTTGCATGCCGAAGCGCACCAACCAGGCGATCATGGCGAAGAGGGCGATAAGCAGCAGGGCCCCTTCCATCTGCGTCAGCTGATTGTCGATGGCGAAAAACAGGCTCAGCAACATGACCAGAAGGAGGAGCGGGTATTCGCGTTTCAGCGTGCTCGATTCAAGCTTCAGGGGATAGATGATCGCCGTGAAGCCGAGTACAAGGCCCATGTTCGCGATGTTGGAGCCGATGGCGTTACCTACCGCCAGACCCTCGTTACCGCGCGCCGCTGCGACGGCCGAGACCACCAGCTCCGGCGCCGAAGTGCCGAAGCCGACAATGATCAGCCCGATGATCAGGGGCGAAACGCCGAGGTTGCGGGCCGTGGCAGAGGCACCGGCGACCAGTCGATCGGCGGCCCAGACCAGCAGCAGGAATCCGCCCAGGAGCTGGATGGCGTAAATCAGCATGGTTGGCCCGTCAACTCCGGGCCTGCGTGGGCCGGTCGACTGCTGCGCGGGGACAAATGTCGGCGGTTTTGCGGCCGACGCGATTCCTTTAAGATGTGGCGCTCCTGAATTTTCCCGCCTGGCGCGCGTTGGCTGTCCTGTTGTGACCTGCCCGGGGCGCCTTCTCGAATGGACGCTAGTCTATGGACAGCAAGACAATTGAGCAAATGATCCGCGAGGGTCTGCCCGATGCCGAGGTCGTGGTGCAGGGTG
>JBCDHO010000239.1:0-4913 GCA_038749855.1 Pseudomonadota bacterium | reverse complement strand
GGGCGCCAATGCCAAGACCATCTCGGAGACCGTGGCCACGCCACTGGAGCAGGAGATCAACGGCGTCGAGGGCATGCTGTACATGCTGTCCCAGTCCACCGCCGACGGGCGCATGACCCTGACCATCACCTTCGAGCTCGGCACCGACCTCGACCAGGCGCAGGTGCTGGTGCAAAACCGCGTGGCCATCGCCGAGCCGAGGCTGCCGGAAGAGGTGCGCCGGCTGGGCATCGTCACGCAGAAGAACTCACCGGACCTGATGATGGTGATCAACCTCTTCTCACCGGACGGCACCTACGACCAGACCTACATCGGCAACTACGCGGTGCTGCAGCTGCGCGACCGCATCCGGCGCATCGAGGGCGTGGGCGATATCCAACTGTTCGGGGCCTCCGAGTACGCCATGCGCGTGTGGTTGGAGCCGGACCTCATCCAGTCCTTCGGGCTCACGGCCGGGGACGTGGTGGCGGCCCTGCGCGGTCAGAACGTGCAGGTCGCCGGCGGCACGCTCAACCAGCCGCCGACGCCGGACCAGGGGCCCTTTGAGCTGAGCGTGGAAACCCAGGGGCGCCTCGTGGAGCCCGAAGAGTTCGCCAACATTGTCGTGAAGTCCGGTGACGACGGGCGGATCGTGCGCCTGCGCGACGTGGGGCGGGTCGACCTGGGGGCCCAAAGCTATTCCACGCGGGGTTATCTGGGCGCTTTTCCGGCCATTGCCCTGCCCATTTTCCAGCGCCCGGGCACCAACGCGCTGGAGACGGCCCAGGCCATCATCGAGGAGATGGAGGCGCAGAGCGCCAACTTCCCGCCCGGCCTGGAATACGACATCGCCTACAACCCCACCGAGTTCATCGCCCAGTCGGTAAACGCCGTGGTCGTGACGATTTTCGAGGCCGTGTTCCTCGTGGTGCTGGTGATCGTGCTGTTCCTGCAGACCTGGCGGGCAGCACTGATTCCCATCGTGGCCATTCCCGTCTCGCTCATCGGCACCTTTGCGGCGCTGCAGGCGCTGGGCTTTTCCCTCAACACCCTGTCGCTCTTCGGCTTGGTGCTGTCCATCGGCATCGTCGTCGATGATGCGATCGTGGTGGTGGAGAACATGGAGCGCAATATGCGCGACGGCCTCTCGCCCAAGGAGGCCGCCCACAAGACCATGGACCAGGTGGGTTCGGCCCTGCTCTCCATGGGGCTGGTGCTGGTGGCGGTGTTCCTGCCGACGATTTTTCTCGAGGGCATTTCCGGACGGTTCTTTCAACAGTTCGGCGTGACCGTCGCGGTGGCGACCTCCATTTCCGTCTTTGTCTCGCTGACCCTGAGCCCGGCCATGGCCGCGCTGATCATGCAGCCGAACGAAAACGATCCGTGCAACACGCCCAGCTCGCCGACCAAAGCCCCGCTCAAGTGGTTCTTCTGTCGCTTCAACCGGGGGCTCGAGGTGCTGTCGGACCAGTACAGCCGCGTCGTGCGCTTCGGCGTCAAGCGCATCGGCGTGATGCTGGTGGTCTATGCGGGGCTGATGGCCCTCGCGGTCTGGCTGTTCATGCGCGTACCCACGGGCTTTATCCCGCCGCAGGACCAGGGCTACTTCATCGTCTCCATCCAGCTGCCGCCGGGCGCCTCGCTGGAGCGGACGGACGAGGTGGTCAAGGAGGCCACGGACCGCCTGCTGGCCATGGACGGGGTGGTCAACGCAGTGGCCTTTTCAGGCTTTGCGGGCGCGACCTTTACCAACGCCTCGAACGCCGCGGCCATTTTTCCCGTGCTGGCGCCCTTCGAGGAGCGTGAGGCTGCGGGGCTGAGCTACGACACCATGCTGGCCCGCATGCGGGGGCAGTTGGCCGGCATCAGCGAGGCCTTCGTGGTGGTGATTCCGCCGCCGCCTGTGCGCGGTATTGGTAACGCGGGCGGCTTCCGCATGATGATCCAGGACCGCATGGGCCGCGGCCTGGACGTGCTCGAACAGTCGACCTGGGGGCTTGCCTTTGCGGCCAACCAGGCCGAGGAAACCACCTCCGTGTTTACCTTCTTCGAGAACGCCACGCCGCAGGTATACCTGGACGTCGACCGGGAGCGCGCGGAGCGCCTTGGCGTACCGGTGGACGCCGTGTTCCAGGCCCTGGAGGTCTACATCGGCAGCGCCTTCATTAACGACTTCAACTACCTGGGGCGGACCTTCCGCGTGACCGCCCAGGCCGATGCGGACTTCCGGCTCTCCCGGGAAGATGCACTGCGCATCCGCGTGCGAAACCGCAACGGCGACATGGTGCCCATCGGCGCCGTGGCCAACGTGCAGGACATCGCTGGACCGTCGCGGGTGCCCCGCTACAACCTCTTCCCCTCCGCGGCGCTCATCGGTGACGCGGCGCCGGGCAAGAGCCTGGGCGAGGCCATCGCCACCATGGAGCGCCTGGCGGCCGAGACGCTGCCAGACGGCATCGGCTACGAGTGGACGGAGATTGCCTACCAGCAAAAGGCCACGGGCAATACCGCCTCGCTGGCGTTCATCCTGGCCGTTGTCTTCGTGTTCCTGTTGCTGGCCGCGCAGTATGAGAGCTGGACCCTGCCGCTGGCGGTCATCCTGATTGTGCCCATGTGCCTGCTGTCCGCCATCCTGGGCCTGGCCCTGGTCGGCATGGACAACAACGTGCTCACGCAGATCGGCTTTGTGATTCTCATCGGCCTGGCCGCAAAGAACGCGATCCTGATTGTCGAATTCGCCAACCAGCTGCAGCAGCAGGGACGGGACCGCTGGGACGCCGCGGTCGAGGCGGCGCGCCTGCGCCTGCGGCCCATTCTCATGACCAGCTTTGCCTTCATCCTCGGCGTGGTGCCGCTGCTGATCGCTTCCGGCGCGGGCGCAGAGATGCGCCAGTCCATCGGCACGACGGTGTTCGCCGGCATGCTGGGGGTGACCGTGTTCGGCCTGATCTTTACCCCGGTCTTCTTTGTACTGACGCGGCGCTTCTACCGAGCGCGCACGGTCGAGACGTCCGCTAATCAACACGCTGAGACGCACGACAAGGCATCCCCTTCCGAGGCCTCCTGAGGGACACAGCAACACCATGAGTGACGAATCATCCATGAATGACGAATCATCGATTGTCAAGGCCGCCCAGGAGTCGGTGGTCGCCAGCGATCCCTACGCGCGTGAGCCGCAGACCTTCCCGGTCCTGACCGATGAACAGGTGGAACGCGTTTCCGGCTATGGCACGGTCGAGGAGTTGCCTGCCGGGCATCGGGTCTTCAAGCGCGGTCAGCGATCCGTGGATTTCTTCCTGTTGCTCGAGGGCACGATCGAGATTTTTGACCTGGACCCGAACGGCGAGCCCGTGGTCATCACGGTTCATGGAAAGCACCAGTTCACCGGTGAGCTCGACCTGTTCAACCGGCGCAAGATCCTGGTCGGTGGTCGGACCGGTCAGCCCAGCAAGGTCGCCCGCCTGACACGGACTGAGTTCCAGCGCATGGCGAGCACGGAGCAGGACATCGGTGAAATCATCATGCGCGCCTTTATCCTGCGCCGCACGGCCTTCATCCTGCACGGCGAGGCGGGCGTCTATGTGCTGGGGCCGGCGAACGATCGTGACGTGATTCGCATCCAGCGCTTCCTGTCGAGAAACGGCTACCCCGTGCGCCAGACCGAACCCGACTCGCCGGCGGGCAAGCAACTCGCCGAGGAGTTTACTGCAGAAGCGGACGGGCTTCCCCTGGTCATCACCGCCGACCGCCGCAGCTACCACAACCCGTCGACCCGGCAGCTGGCCGACGAGCTCGGCCTGACGGAAAGCCTGGATGAGGGTCATGTGTATGATTTGGCGATCATCGGCGGCGGGCCCGCCGGCCTCTCCGCCTGTGTCTACGGCGCCTCCGAGGCCCTCGACACCATCGTGATTGAATCGGAAGCGCCCGGCGGCCAGGCCGGCACCAGCTCGCGCATTGAGAACTATCTTGGTTTCCCGACCGGCATCACCGGCCGCGCCCTGGCCGCCCGCGCCTGGATCCAGGGCCAGAAGTTCGGGGCGCACTTTGCCGTCCCCTATGAAGTCAAAGGCGTTCACCGAACCGGGGACGGTTTTGAGATCGACACGAACTGCATCAAGAAGATTCACGCGCGCGCCGTCATCGTCGCCACCGGCGCCACCTACCGGAAGCTGGCCCTGGAACACTACGAGCGCTTCGAGGGCCAGGGCATTCACTACGCGGCCACGCCGCTGGAAGCCCAGTTCTGCGCGGGCACCGAGGTCATCGTGGTTGGGGGCGGCAACTCCGCCGGCCAGGCCGCGGTCTTCCTGTCCCGACACGCCAGGCACGTTCACCTGCTGGTCCGCGGTGAGAGCCTCGCGGCGTCCATGTCCGACTACCTGGTCTCTCGCATCCGCGAATCGAAAACCATCACGCTCCACACCCGCACACAGCTCACGGCCCTGCACGGTGAGCGCCAGCTGCGTCAGGCGACCTGGCACAACGCCGATTCCGGTGAATCGGAAACGCGGGACATCAGCAACATCTTCGTGATGATCGGCGCCGTCCCCAATACGGACTGGCTCAAGGGCTGCGTCGATCTCGATGAAAAGGGCTTCGTGGTCACCGGCACCGAAGGCCGGAGCCGCTTTCAAACCTCCGAAACCGGAATCTTCGCCGTCGGCGACGCGCGCTCCGGCTCAACGAAGCGCGTCGCCTCAGGGGTGGGCGAAGGCTCCGTGTGTATCAGCGAGGTGCATGGGTATCTGGCCGAGCGCTAGGCGATCGGTGAACAGCCCAAACGCATTCCCCATGGCATCGTCGATGCCGATCAAGCGCTGGTCGCCGAATGGCCCGTTCGTGATGACGCCCGGTTGGCCGTCAGGTAGCCCAGCAGAGCCAGCAGGGAAGCGACAAACATAATGACGAAGACGCCGCTTGCACCGAGCATC
>JBCDHO010000238.1:0-4924 GCA_038749855.1 Pseudomonadota bacterium | reverse complement strand
CCCGGATCACCGGCTTCGACCTCTTCCTCGTTGGCGCGCACCACGATACGGCCGGCATCGACCTGGTCGACGATGCCGCCGCGCTTGGCAACGGCGGTCACACCGGAGTCGGTGGCCACCACGCGCTCCATGCCCGTGCCCACGAGGGGCTTGTCGGCGCGCAGCGTCGGCACGGCCTGGCGCTGCATGTTGGAGCCCATGAGGGCGCGGTTGGCGTCATCGTGCTCGAGGAACGGCACCAGGGACGCGGCCACGGAAACGATCTGCTTCGGTGACACGTCCATGTAGCTCACTTCCGACGGCTCCTTCAGGGTGAATTCACCCAGGTGCCGGCAGGGAATGAACTCGTCGACAAACTTGCCGCTCTTGTCGAGCTCGGCGTTCGCCTGGGCGATCACGTAGTCGCCCTCGACGATGGCGGACAGGTACTCGACCTCATCCGTCACCTTGCCGTTCTCCACCTTCCGGTACGGCGTCTCGAGGAAGCCGTAATCATTGGTCCGCGCGTAGACGGCCAGGGAGTTGATCAGCCCGATGTTCGGGCCTTCCGGCGTTTCAATCGGGCAGACACGGCCATAGTGCGTCGGGTGCACGTCGCGCACCTCGAAGCCCGCACGCTCTCGGGTCAGACCACCCGGGCCGAGGGCGGATACGCGACGCTTATGCGTGACCTCCGACAGCGGGTTGTTCTGGTCCATGAACTGGCTCAGCTGGCTGGAACCGAAAAATTCCTTGATCGCTGCGGCCACCGGCTTGGCGTTGATGAGCTCCTGGGGCGTGAGGCCTTCGGACTCGGCAACGGACAGGCGCTCGCGTACGGCACGTTCGACACGCACCACGCCAACGCGAAACACGTTTTCGGCCATCTCGCCGACGGAACGGACGCGGCGGTTGCCTAGGTGGTCAATGTCGTCCACCGTGCCCTTGCCGTTGCGAATGTCGATGAGCACCTTCAGCACGGCGAGGATGTCCTCGCGGTCCAGCACGCCGGGGCCCTCGATGTCGTCACGGCCCACGCGGCGGTTGAACTTCATGCGGCCCACGGAGGACAGGTCGTAGCGGTCTTCCGTGAAGAACAGGTTCTTAAACAGGTTCTGGGCAGCTTCCTTCGTCGGCGGCTCACCCGGACGCATCATGCGGTAGATCTCCACCAGCGCTTCGAGCTCGTTGGTGGTGGTGTCGATGTTCAGGGTGCTCGAAATGTACGGCCCCTGGTCGAGATCGTTCACGTAGAGGATCTCGAACTTCTTGACCCCCTTGTCGCGCAGGGACTCGAGGAGCTCCTCGGTGATCTCCGCGTTGGCGTCGGCGCCCTCGAAGACCTCACCGGTCTCCTTGTCGAATACGGCCTTGGCCAGGATCTTGCCGATCAGGTAGTCGTCCGGCACTTCCATGGCCTTCAGGCCCGCCTTGTCGATCAGCTTCACGTGGCGCGCGGTGATGCGCTTGCCCGTGGGCACGATGACCGCGCCCTTCTTGTCCTTGATGTCGAACAGGGCGGTCTCGCCGCGCAGGCGTTCTGGCACAACCTGCAGCTTCGCACCGCCCTTGAGGAGGTCGATGTTGCTGGTTTCGAAGAAGGTCTCGAGGATCTCTTCGTTGCTCATGCCCAGGGCGCGCAGCAGGATCGTCACCGGCAGCTTCCGGCGACGGTCAATTCGCGTGTAGATGGCGTCTTTCGGATCGAACTCGAAGTCCAGCCAGGAGCCGCGATAGGGAATCACGCGCGCAGAGAACAGCAGCTTGCCGCTGGAGTGCGTCTTGCCCTTGTCGTGGTCGAAAAACACGCCCGGTGAACGGTGCAGCTGGGACACGATGACCCGCTCGGTGCCGTTGATGATGAACGTACCGGTGTCGGTCATCAGCGGCAGGTCGCCCATGTAGACTTCCTGCTCCTTGACGCTCTTCACCGGCTTCTGCTTCGCGGAGCTCTCCTTGTCGAAGATGACCAGGCGAACCTTCACGCGCAGGGGCGCGGCATAGGTCATGCCGCGCAGCTTGCATTCCTTTACGTCAAACGGCGGGTGGCCCAGCTCGTAGCTGACGTACTCCAGGGCCGCATTGCCAGAGTAGGACGTGATCGGGAAGACGGACTGCAGCGCGCCGTGCAGACCACGGTCACGACGGTTGTCCTCGGCCACGTCAGTTTGCAGAAATTCTTCGTAGGACCGGATCTGGGTCTGGAGAAGAAAAGGCACGTCGAGCACAGACTGCTGCTCGCCGAAGTCCTTGCGGATTCGCTTTCTCTCGGTAAAGGAATAGCTCATGTTTCGCACCACCTAAGCGTGTGCCTGTCTGGAGACAGGCTCATAGCATTCGAAGCCCACCAGGAGCGCCGCTGCGCCCTGTGAACCGATGTGCTGCCTGGCTGCGGAACCCAGTCCGCAGCGTGACAGCGTCTTGCCAATGGACGGGCGGCCAGGCCGCCAAACCACCAACGAGAACAGGCCGGGGACCGAAATCCCCAGCCGTTCCGATCTCTTCCCCGTGAAGGGAAGAGATTTACTTGAGCTCGACAGAAGCGCCAGCTTCTTCGAGTTTCTTCTGGATTTCCTCAGCTTCGCCTTTCTCGATGCCTTCCTTGACCGGAGCCGGGGCACCTTCGACGAGGTCCTTGGCTTCCTTCAGGCCCAGGCCCGTGACTTCACGGACGGCCTTGATCACCGGCACCTTGTTGCCACCGAAAGAGGTCAGAACCACGTCGAATTCAGACTTCTCTTCAGCAGCACCGGCGTCGCCACCGGCAGCGCCGGGGGCAGCAGCCACGGCCACCGGGGCAGCAGCGGACACGCCAAACTTCTCTTCCATGGCGTCGATGAGTTCAACCACATCCATCACGCTCATGTTGGCGATGGTTTCGAGGATATCTTCTTTAGAAACGGCCATTGTCGTCTCTCCTGTTTCAGTTAACGGGGCACGAGGCCCTCAAAGTAAAAAGTTTGCTCAGGCTTCCTGCTTCGCGTCCCGCACGGCAGCGAACGTACGCACCATCTTTGTGTGGGGCTCTGCCAGCGTCCGGACGAATTTCTCGACCGGGGCTTTCATCACACCCATCAACATGGCCAGGGCTTGCTCGTAGGTCGGCAGCTTGGACAGACGCTCCAATTCAGATGCGTCGTACAGTTCGCCACCGATGGCTACGTTCTTCGCCACGAGCAGGTCATGCTCCTTGGCGTAGTCCTTGACCAGGCGCGCCGCGGCACCGGGATCTTCCATGCTGAATGCCAACAGGAGCGGTCCTGTCAGTGAGTCACTCATGCATTCGAAGTCGGTACCTTCCACGGCCCTGCGGACGAGGGTATTTTTGGCCACCTTGACGAACACGCCACCCTGCCGCGCTTTCACGCGCAGGTCGGTGAGTTCCTCAACGGTCAGGCCGCGATACTCCGCCGCAACAGCAGACAGGGCTTTGTTGGCCACTTCGGCCACTTCCGCCACGACTGCCTGTTTTTGCTCCCAATTGAGCGCCATTGGTTACCTCCTGGAGTCCAGGGACCTCACGGTCCATTCCAGTACTCATTCAGTGGGTACCCCGCTACCGCATCGTGCTCAGCTGGACGTCGTTTCCTTCGACTTCAGCCGGAACCCGATCCGGTAGCGGGGGCTCCACCATCTGCGCAGGCCATGAACGGTTGCCCGTTTCACCCTTAAACCGGGTCGCTCCCCAGCCCTGGCGGAGCGACCGACACCTGCGGTCTTTGACGGCCTTGGCCCGACCCCCTGACCCACTGCCTGAGCAGTCTGAAAGGGTTCCGGGTGCAGCCCGCCCATCCCGGATGCCCGGTCGAGACCGGACGCCCGAAATTCCTTAATGCTGGTGCGTCAGACGCCCAGCTGCGTGTGGTCCACGGTGATGCCCGGACCCATCGTCGTCGAAACGGCCACCTTCTTGAGGTACTGGCCCTTCGAGGACGCTGGCTTCAGCTTCACCAGGTCCGCCAGCAGTGCCGTGAGGTTCGCCTTCAGGGCGTCCACCTCGAAATCGGCCTTGCCGATGGTGCCGTGGATGATGCCGGCCTTGTCGGTACGGAAGCGCACCTGGCCCGCCTTGGCGTTCTTCACCGCCGTTTCCACGTCCGGAGTCACCGTGCCAACCTTGGGGTTCGGCATCAGGCCGCGGGGACCGAGCACCTGGCCGAGCTTGCCGACCACGCGCATGGCGTCCGGGGTGGCAATGACCACGCCAAAGTCCAGGTCACCGCCCTTGATCTGGTCATGGAGCTCGTCCATGCCAACCACGTCAGCGCCAGCGGCCTTGGCCTTCTCAGCGTTGTCGCCCTGGGCGAAGACGGCCACGCGCACTTCACTGCCCGTGCCGTTCGGCAGCACGGTGGAACCGCGCACGTTCTGATCCGATTTGCGCGGATCGACGCCGAGGCGCACCGCCACATCCACGGATTCGCGGAAATTGATCTTGCTGAGGTCCTTGAGCAGCTCGAGACCCTCTTCGATGTCGTAAATCTTGTCGCGATCGACGCGCTCATTGATGGCGCGCATGCGTTTCGTCATCTTGGCCATTACTCAACGCCCTCCACTTCGAGGCCCATGCTGCGGGCCGAGCCGGCAATGGTGCGTACCGCGGCGTCCATGTCGGCAGCCGTCAGGTCCGGTTCCTTCGCCTTGGCGATTTCTTCCAGCTGGGCCCGGGTCACCGTGCCCACCTTGTTGGTGTTCGGCTCACCACTGCCCTTGGCAATGCCAGCAGCCTTACGCAGCAGGACAGCGGCCGGCGGCGTCTTGGTGATGAAGGTGAAGCTGCGGTCGGCATACACCGTGATCACGACGGGAATCGGCAGACCCGGCTCCACGTCTGCAACCTTGGCGTTGAAGGCCTTGCAGAACTCCATGATGTTCACGCCGTGCTGACCCAACGCCGGACCCACGGGCGGGCTCGGGTTGGCCTGGCCAGCAGGCACCTGCAGCT
>JBCDHO010000237.1:0-4927 GCA_038749855.1 Pseudomonadota bacterium | reverse complement strand
GCCGATGCAGCGCAACTCGCCGGATGCGAGCACCGGTTTGATCAGGTTGGAGGCGTCCATGACGCCGCCCGACGCCGCCCCGGCACCGATGATCGTGTGGATCTCGTCAATAAAGAGCACGCCGCCTTCGTGCCGTTGAAGCTCGGCAAGCACCGCTTTGAGGCGCTTCTCGAAATCACCGCGATACTTGGTTCCCGCCAGCAAGGCACCGAGGTCCAGGGCGAAGATGGTGGCGTCATTGAGCACCTCTGGCACGTCATTTTCAACGATGCGCTTGGCCAGGCCTTCCGCCATGGCCGTCTTGCCCACGCCGGCCTCGCCCACAAACAGCGGGTTGTTTTTGCGGCGTCGGCACAGCACCTGAATGGTGCGTTCAATTTCGCTGTCCCGACCGATCAGGGGATCGATGTGGCCTGCAAGGGCACGCTCGTTCAGGTTGGTGGCGTATAAATCCAGCGGGCTCTGTGAGGCTTCGACGTTCTCCTCGACGGTCTCGCTGGAGGCCGAAACCTCGGGTGCTTCGCCCTCGCCTTCCAGCTTGGCGATGCCGTGGGACACATAGTTCACCACGTCCAGGCGCGTCACGTCGTTCTTGTTCAGCAGGTAGGTCGCATAGGAATCTTTCTCACTGAACAGCGCGATCAGGACATTGGTGCCGGTCACTTCCTGCTTGCCCGAAGACTGCACGTGGTACAGCGCGCGTTGGAGTACCCGCTGGAAGCCGATCGTTGGCTGCGTGTCCCTTCCGTCTTCGTCGCCGAGCTCGGGCACCGTTTCAGCGATGACTTGCTTCACTTCCGCGCTGAGGCGTTCGATATCGGCGTTACAGGCCTTCAGGACGCTCGCCGCCGCCGAGTTGTCGAGCAGCGCGAGCAAGAGGTGCTCAACGGTCAAAAACTCGTGTCGCTGGGTTCGGGCCTCCTGGTAGGCCTCGCTGATGGTGATTTCCAGTTCCTTGCTGAACATCAGGCCTTCTCCATCGTGCACTTGAGCGGGTGTTCGTTCTGGCGCGAGAACTCGTTGACCTGGGCAACCTTGGTCTCCGCGATCTCGAAGGTAAAGACGCCGCACACCCCTTTGCCCCGGGTGTGGACGTGAAGCATGATCTGGGTGGCGCGATCGTGGCCCATGTTGAAGAAAATCTTCAGCACATCGACCACGAAGTCCATGGGGGTGAAGTCGTCATTAAGCAGCACCACCTTGTACAGCGGCGGCTTTTTGACTTCCGGACGGACCTCCTCAAGGGCGAGGCCGCGGTCCTGCGATGATTCGTGTTCGTTCGCCATCGTGACTTAAGTCTATCTCACTGCAATTCAGCCTGAAAAGAAAAGTTGGGGTGAGCCGAAGCCATTTCCACCGACACTTAAGCAGGATGTGTGTCACGAGGCTGTCGTGATTGCAAACCGCGTCAAAAAACCCCACCTTCGGACAGCAGAATACTTCTGCCAGAGGTGCCCGGGAAACCGCAGTCAACGACCGGTTTCCCGTTGCTTCGACGATCAATGCGAGACGCCATGAACGCCCAGTCAACTGGTAACGACGAACTGATCATGGTCGCCATGTCCGGCGGCGTCGATTCGTCCGTATCCGCCCTGCTCCTTCAGGACCAGGGTGCGCGCCTCGAAGGCATGTTCATGAAGAACTGGGAGGAGGACGGTCGCCTCGCCGAATGTCCGGCAGAAATCGATGCGAGAGACGCGGAGGCCGTCGCCAAGCTGGTCGGCATCCCCTTGCACACGCGCAACTTCGCGGACGAGTACTGGGACCATGTCTTCGAGGAGTTTCTGGCCGAATACCGCGCCGGGCGCACACCGAACCCCGACATCCTGTGCAACCGGGAGATTAAATTCCGGACCTTCCTTGAGCATGCCGAAGCCCTGGGCGCGAGTGCGATCGCTACCGGCCACTACTGCCGTACGGAAGTCCGTGATGGGCGCGCCCGCTTGCTGCGCGGTGTCGACGTGAATAAAGACCAGAGCTACTTCCTCTACGCCGTTGGGCATGAACAGCTCGCCAGAACACGCTTTCCTGTTGGCGAACTGGAGAAGCCTGCGGTCCGGGCGCGTGCCGAAGCCGCTGGCCTCTCGGTTCACGATAAGAAAGACAGCACGGGTATCTGTTTCATCGGCGAGCGGCACTTCAGCCAGTTTCTGAGCCGCTACGTGGAAACCGCACAGGGTGAAATCCGCACACCGGATGACCAGGTGATCGGTGAACACCACGGCCTTGCCTTCCACACGCTGGGCCAGCGCCAGGGACTCGGTATTGGCGGCGTGCGCGGCTACCCGGATGCTCCCTGGTACGTGCTGCACAAGGACCTTGAGCACAACGTGCTTTACGCTGGACAGGGTCATGATCACCCCTGGCTCCTGTCTACGCGTGTTGCTGCAAATCAGCTGAGCTGGGTCACGGGCACCGCGCCAACGCCAGGAGCGCGGCTAAGCGCCAAGCTGCGCTACCGGCAAGCGGACCAGGCCTGCCAGCTTTCATCGGTCGACGGGGATCGACTGGTCGTGACCTTCGACGAGCCGCAGCGCGCCGCAACCCCCGGACAGTCCCTGGTGCTCTACGACGGTGATGAATGCCTGGGAGGCGGTATCATCGACACAATGAACGCCCCACCGATCACTGAGGCCCTGCGCCCATGAATCCACAGGTACTCGCCCTGTCCGGTGTTTTCCAGGCGACCGAACTCGTCCGCCAGGCAGCGCATCACGGCGCCTGGTCCGGCTTCGCGGCCAGTGCGTCGCTGGAAAGCCTGTTCCGCCTCGAGGTTGAGGACGTGGAAAGCGTTTACGGTGAGCGGGCTCGCCTTCGACTGGGTCTTGAAACCTTGCACGACGTCCTGTCCGGCGAAGGTGCCAGCGGCGAGGCACTGCAGCATGCGGTGGTGCTGCTGCAGCTGCAGCGGAAATTCACCCGGGACGGGACCATGATGCACCAGGTCGCCGAGGGTCTTGCGAACATCCAGGTAGAAACGGCTGTCCTGGTAGATCCGCAGCGCGAGGAACGGCGTGTGGAGGCCGTTGCGGAACTCTACACCGCAACCGTTTCTACGCTTTCGCCCCGCGTGGTCGTCAATGGCAGTCCCCGACACCTGCAGACACCGCGCACCGTGGCGTGGATCCGCGCCCTGCTCTTTGCCGGTCTCCGCTCCGCCGTGTTATGGCAGCAGCTGGGTGGTGGACGCTTCAACCTGCTGCTGGGTCGCAAGCGATTGCTGGCCGACACGCGGGCCCTGTTGCACGGATAGCGACTGCTTTCGGCTTGCTGTGCGGCGCCGGACAACTCGGCGATAATGAGGGCGCCGATTCCTGACGGCCCGCGGGTCGTGACCGATCAAGGTAGAGGAGCCACTCATGGCCGATTCGTTTTCCTGCTTTCGCACCCTCGAAGTCAACAACCGCGCTTATGGCTATTACAGCCTGCCGGAGCTGTCGCAGCAGCACGATAGCTCGCGACTGCCCTTCTCCCTGAAGATTTTGCTGGAGAACCTGCTTCGCCATGAGGACGGTACGGACGTCACCCGGGACGACATCGCAGCGCTGGCGAACTGGAACGCGACTGCCGAGCCAACCACAGAGATTGCGTTTACGCCCTCACGGGTGGTTTTGCAGGACTTCACGGGCGTGCCCGCCATCGTGGACCTTGCGGCCATGCGCGATGCCATGCAGGCCCTCGGCGGCGATCCTACGCTGATCAACCCCCTGTCCCCGGCCGAGTTGGTGATCGATCATTCGGTCCAGGTAGACCGCTACGGCACGGCGGACGCCCTGGACCTCAATAACCGCATCGAATTCCAGCGCAACCAGGAGCGCTACGGGTTCCTGCGCTGGGGTCAGAGCGCCTTCAGCAACTTCAAGGTGGTGCCGCCAAACACCGGCATCGTGCACCAGGTGAACCTCGAGCACCTGGCCCGGGTGATCTTTGGCGTCGAGAAAGACGGCGCGCTCCTTGCCTACCCTGACACGGTGGTCGGCACCGACTCGCACACCACCATGATCAATGGCATCGGCGTGCTGGGCTGGGGTGTGGGCGGCATCGAGGCCGAGGCTGCCATGCTCGGCCAGGCCATCACCATGCTGATTCCCCAGGTGGTCGGGTTCCGCCTGACCGGTCGGCTACCGGAAGGCGCGACGGCCACGGACCTGGTGCTGACCGTGACCGAGATGCTCCGCAACCACGGGGTGGTGGGCAAGTTTGTCGAGTTTTTTGGCGACGGGCTGAAACACCTGCCCCTCGCAGATCGGGCAACCATCGCGAATATGGCGCCCGAGTACGGCGCGACCTGCGGCATCTTCCCCATTGATGAGGAAAGCATTCGCTACCTCAAACTGTCCGGTCGAACGGACGAGCAGGCGGCACTGGTTGAGGCCTATGCAAAAGCGCAAACGCTCTGGCGAGAAGACGGCGAATCCGAAGCGGATTACAGCGCGCTATTGGCCCTGGATCTGGGGGATGTACAGCCCTCGTTGGCGGGCCCAAAGCGGCCGCAGGACCGGGTCCTGCTCACTGCGATGCAGGCCAACTACCGCGAACACAGCCACGACCTAGCCTCATCCCGACGGGACGCCGCCATCGCGCGCTTTGAATCAGAAGGGGGCGACCAGAACGCCGAACCCTACGGGAAAGCTCCTCAAGTCGACTGCAGTTATAAGGGCCATGATTTTCAATTAACCGATGGTGCCGTTGTCATCGCCGCCATTACCTCCTGCACCAATACCTCGAACCCGGCAGTAATGCTCGGCGCCGGCCTGCTGGCCCGCAATGCGGCGGCGCGGGGGCTCACAGTCAAACCCTGGGTAAAAACCTCACTGGCGCCTGGCTCCCGTGTCGTCACGGACTACCTCGAAAAGGCAGCGCTCCTGGACGATCTCGAGGCCCTGGGCTTTAACGTGGTCGGCTATGGGTGCACGACCTGCATCGG
>JBCDHO010000236.1:0-4930 GCA_038749855.1 Pseudomonadota bacterium | reverse complement strand
GCTGTCAGAAACAAGGGCCCGGTCAATTCCGCACCCACCATGGTTGCCCCCAGCAGCAACATGCTCTCGCCCAACGCGATGATGAACATCAGCTGATTGCGTTCGAGCAGATGCAGCCCCTCTCGCATGCGAGCCCGCATGGCGGGGATTTCCGCCCGCAACAGTTCCGGGTCCCGGGGTGTCGCGAGCACCGCTTCTCGAATCTGAGCGAAGCGATCCACCAGTTCCGGTCCGCCTGCGACCGCCCGTGCCCGGGTCAATGCTTGCCACTCCCAGACCCAGGCCTTTTCCTTCTGATAGCGCTCGAAGGCGGAAAAGGAGGAAACGAGCAAGCCGGATCGGCCGTTTGGGCGCAGGCGCGTATCCACTTCATAGAGCCGGCCGGAAGGAGAAACGGTGGTCACCAGCGCCAGCAGCCGCCGGACCAGCCGCGTGTACCAGGTTTCCGGAGGCAAGGGGCGATCCCCGTTGGAAGGGCCCTGGTGTCCCGGGTAGAGAAATACGAGGTCGAGGTCGGAGCCGTAGCCCATGTCACCCGCACCGAGGCTGCCGTAGCCGATAATGGCCAGGCTGAATCCTTCCGGTCGCCCGTGGCGCTTCTCAATCATGGACGTGGCCAGCGCAGTACACCGCGTAACGAGCACCTCGGCCAGGACCGTCAGGCGACGTTCAGCCTCCACGGAGGTGATCACACCCTCGAGCTCCGCCACGGCAATGCGCAAACTCTGGGCGCGCTTCAGGTAGTTGAGGTTGTCGATGGCCTGCTCTTCCTGGCCGGCCCGGCCACTCAGCCGCTCGGCGCTGCGCACCAGCTCATCCCGGTCGGGAAGGGTCCGCCCAAGGGCCGGGTCGATGAGCTCGTCGAGCAGGGACGGGTGCCGAATGACGGTTTCCGCAATCCAGTCGCTTTCTTCGAACAGCTCAAGCATGCGATCAAGGGCGGCTGGGTTCTGGACCAACAGGGCCAGGTAGGCGCTGCGGCGACAGATGGCCAGCACGAGGCGTTGAACGTCCGCGATGGCATCGGCCTCGATGGCGTGGTGGTCCAGGCGCTGCAGCAACAGGTCCATGAAATCATCGAGTCGTTGCCGGGCGTGGCCCGTCAGCGCATAGCGTTGAATGCGTTCCAGGAACGCGGACCAGCTGTCGGCCCGCGCTCCCGAGAGCCGTGACGCCCACTGATCAGCAGGGTCACTCGAATGTACCTCTTCGGCTTGCCGTGGAAAGCTGTCCTCCAGTGCTTCGGTGACGTGGTCTCGAACCGTGGCGAGTGATGCACGGAGCGCTTGCTCCCCCGCCTCACCCATGATGCGTACGATGCGTTCGAGGTCTTCGCCCTCTGGCAGGCTGTGGGTCTGTTGATCGTGCTGGGCCTGGATGGCGTTTTCCAGACGCCGTAGCCATTCATAAGCATCCCGGAGCGTTTTGATCCGCGCTGCTGGGAACAGACCGCGCCGCTCCAGGGCGGCCAGGGCCGCTAGCAGCGAGGCGGTTTGCAAGGTCGGTTCTCGGCCACCGCGAAGAAGTTGGGCGCACTGCACGAGGAATTCCACCTCCCGGATGCCACCGGGGCCGCGCTTCACATCCTCGCCCCGGTCCTTGCGTGCAGCGTCAGCCCGGATTCCGTCAAGCATGTCGCGGAGTGCTTCCACAGCGCCAAAATCGATATAGCGGCGATAGACGAAGGGGCTAAGCCGCGACAGCAGTTGGTTGCCCGCAGTGCGGTTGCCCGCCACCGGCCGGGCCTTGATCAGGGCGTAGCGTTCCCAGTCCCGGCCCTCGCGCTGGTAGTACTGCTCGAGCGCACCGAAGCTGCACACCAGTGGCCCAGCCTCGCCGAAGGGCCGCAGGCGCGTGTCGACGCGGAAACAGAAGCCATCCTCGGTCCGCTCGGTCAGGCTGCCGATGACCGCGCGGGCCAGGCGCGTAAAGAACTGCTCGTTGGCCAGCCCACGCCGGCCGTCACAGCTGCCCGGCTCCGTAAAGCAAAGAATCAGGTCGATGTCCGAGGACAGGTTGAGCTCACCACCGCCCAGCTTGCCCAGTCCCAGCACGACCAGCGACTGAGGCTCGCCCTCACGGTTCCGGGGCGTGCCGAAGCGTTCGATGAGCGGCGCTTTGTGCGCTTCGATGGCGGCTTCGAGGCACAGCTCCGCGAGGCGGCTGAGGTCATGGAGCGTTTCCGTCAGCGGCGCCGTGCCAGTGATCTCGCGCCAGGTCAGGCGCAGCATCTCGCGATTGCGGAATCGCCTGAGCCCGGGATCAAGACCATGCCGCTGGATGCTGTCAGCGAGCGTTGCGGCATCGGGCGGGCGGTTTGCGTCCAGGCGACCCTTCTCGAGCAATTCCGGCAACCAGGACGGGTGGCGAGCGTCGAGTTGCTCGAGAAAGGGGCTCAGTGCAAGCGCCTGGCGCGGATTGGACAGTGACATGCCGCGAGTATAGCCAGCGCAGACAAAAAAAAGCCCCGGAAAGGTCCGGGGCCAAGTGTTCTGGCCAGCTCAGTAGGCCGGGGGGCTCACGTCCGGCCAAGGCCTGTTGGAGAACACGGAGGGACGCGGACCGTGGATCGGCGAGGCCGGTTTCCGGCGATACCGCGTCTTCCTGCTTTCTTATAAGCAGGAATCGGGCCAATTTCAATAACTGTTGAAAAACAGGGTCCTGGGCATCTTGGAGGGTGGACTGATCCCCAGAAACGCACCGTATTGGTGCATGAACGGTATCATTTTGATGCACGGGTCAGGCTGGTTTTCTGGGGGCGCAGCAAAAAGGCCCGGAAAGCCGGGCCTTCACACACAAAATTGGGTGTCGGGCTATTTGGTCAGGATGAGCTTGCGATTGCGCGTGATGCGCAGCCGATAAATCTGACCTTCATGGTCCAGTTCAAGCACAGGCCCGTTGCGCATGAGGTCCTGCACTTTCATGGGCTGGCGCTCACTGGAGGCGGGTTGCGGTTTTGTCGCTCGCTGTTCCATAAAAAAATGATAATCATTATCATTTAAAAATTCAAGGACTTTCGTCTAATTGACCAGAACCCCGCCTTTGACGACCGCCTCGACCCGCTCAAGTTCCGTGATGTCCTCGAGCGGGTTGCCATCGACCGCGATAATATCGGCCAGCTTGCCGGCCTCGAGCGTACCCAGCAATTCGCTGACCTCGAGCAGTTCGGCGGTGACCACGGTGGCCGAGCGAATGGCGTCCATCTCACTCATGCCGCGCGACACCATGAGCGCGAACTCCTGGGCGTTGTTGCCGTGGGGCGTCACCCCGGAATCGGTTCCGAAGGCAATCTTCACGCCGCGGCGGTAGGCGAGCGCAAATCCTTCTTCTGAGGCACTCACGGCGAGCTTCACCTTTTCCGTGATCTCCGGTGTGAAGAACGGATTGCCCTCCATCTGGGCCGGCAGCAAAGCGCCCGGCATCAGCGTGGGTACCCAGTACGCCCCCGTCTCGAGGAACAGGTCGACGGACTCGCTGTTGAGAAAAGTGCCGTGATCGACGCTGTCCACGCCGGCCCTCAGGGAGGCGTTGATGCCGTCGACACCGTGTGCGTGGGCCGCGACCTTGATGCCCAGTGCGTGGGCCGTTTCCATGATTTGCACCAGCTCATCGTCGGTCATCTGCTGGTTCAGGCCCGTGCCCGTGTCGGACAGTACCCCGCCCGTGGCCGTGATCTTGATCCAGTCGGCGCCGAACTTGACGGCGTTGCGGACAGCCTGGCGGCAGGCGACGGGTCCGTCGCAGATCGTGTCCGGTGTCCATAGCTCCAGGAGCTCTGCCTTGTAGCCGTCCACGTCGCCGTGGCCGCCCGTGGCTGCCAGCGCGCTGCCCGCGGCGTAGATCCGCGGGCCCTGCACGAGACCGTTGCGGATCGCGTCCCGCAGGGCATAGATCACCGGCGGCGGTGCGCCGAGGTCCCGAACCGTGGTGAAGCCCGCTCGCAGCGTTTTCATGCCGTTGACCTGAGCCTGCAGGGTCATGGTTTCGGCCGTGAGGGTCAGGACGTCTTCGCGCCGGCTGGTGCTGAGGTCCCCGCGCAGGTGCACGTGCATGTCCATGAGCCCCGGGAGCACGAACTGGTCGGAAAAGTCGAGCAGCGCGACGTCCTCACCCAGGCTCGCCGGGTCCGTAAAGCCAGGCTCGATACGCAGGATGCGCTCGCCGTCGAGGATGATGCTTTGACCGGTTGCCGGGCGCTCTCCGGGTACGGCCAGCAGGGTGCCGGCGTGGACGACAGCGGTCTGTGCCTGGGCCGGGCTGGTGCTGAGCGCCAGTCCGAAAACCATCGCAGTGGAAATCAACCAGCGAGGGGCAAGGGCTGCCCGGTGAACGTTGTGCATGATTGAGCTCCTTGGAACTGCGAAGTTTTTGGCCTTCCCGCCAGGAAGACGGCGTTATTGCCAGCTGTCCTCGTTGGCATAGCCGGCGTCTTTTGCCGGCAGGATAACCCGATTGGCTTCGCGGAAGCGCGCCCAGTCCACAAGGAGTGAAGCCAGAACCTCCGGGTGCGTGTCGGCGAGATCTTTCGATTCCGCGTGGTCGGTGGCGAGATCGAAGAGCTGCCACTGACCTTCGCCGTAGGGTGGGCCCAGCCAGAGCGCCTTCCAGTTTCCCCGGCGCAGGGCGCGGCGCCCGAACAGTTCCTGCCCGACCACCACGTCGGGATCATGCGCGGTGGGCGCCTCGCCCAGGAGGAAGGGCACGAGTGAGGTTCCACTCATCGGGGTAACGACACGGTTGCCGTAGCGGGTACCCGGGTGCGTTATTCCCGCCAGCTCAAGGAGCGTCGGCGTGATGTCCCGAACGGTTGCAAAGGCCTCGGACCGTGGCGTCCCCAGGCCGCCGGGGACGAGTCCCGGTCCGCTGATCAGGGCCGGCGTCCTGGTGCCACCCTCAGTGGGAAAGGTTTTGAACAGCCGGAACGGTGCCG
>JBCDHO010000235.1:0-4931 GCA_038749855.1 Pseudomonadota bacterium | reverse complement strand
GAAGGCCGCAAAGCCGGCCGAAATGCAGGGCCCCAGGCCCCGAAACCGGCCACCCGCCAAGCGCAGGTGAGGAAGGGAAGCGGAAGGCCGCAAAGCCGGCCGAAATGCAGGGCCCCAGGCCCCGAAACCGGCCACCCAGGCAAGAAACCCGGAACGCCTAGAACCAGGCCTCTCGAGCCGTCTCCGCCCGGTAGAGCACCAGGTCCCGCAGCCGCTCCGCATCATCCACCTGCATCCACGGCATGGTCATGGAGTGTGAGGCCAGGTGCAGCGTCAGGTGCGCCAGACCTCGCCGCGCCTGCATCGGTGTCTGCATGAGCTCAACGCTCTGCACCTTGAAGAGCGGAAATAGGGTGGTGCTGCTGCCGATGAAGCCTTTGCGGAACAGCGCGTGGTCTTCATCCACGGCCCAGCCGGTCTGCTTCCAGCAGCGATTACAGATCAGCAGGGTCAGCCCGGCGATCAAAAACCAAAGCAGGCCGATACGGGCATCGACGGCGATCGACAATCCCGTCAGGGGCCAGATGCTCACGAGCAGGGGTACGGCTGAAGTCACGAGCAGGTATCGCCGCCGGTCGACGCGCGTGAATTGCGCTCGCTCCGGCGTATAGCCGGGCAGGAAACGGGCGCTCAGTGACTCGGCTTGCGTGGGTCGCAGTGAAGGCACTGAGAAGGCCTGCTTAGAGCCGGTGCCGGGCATCTGCTCGACGCCTTCGCCGGCGCTGGCTTGCCGCAACTGTATGTTGATTCGCCCGAAAAAGAGGGCGATGGCGTTCTGCTTCCAGGTCACGCCCTGAATCTTGTGCTGGCGCACCGAGTCATCGTGCTTGCTGAGCAGGCCACTGGTGCGGCGGAATCGGTCGCCGTCCATGCTGAGACGGAAACCGTCGTAGCGGAACAAAGCCCCAATCATCGAGATGACCGGCAGCAGAAGCAGGCCGAGCATCACCAGGCCCGTGGTGGCGGCGGCCACCATGGCGTCGCCGCCATCGGCGCGGACCTGGTCGATAACATCATCGATCTTGAGGCGCTCAACAAACCAGGGACCGAGCTGCTCCCAGCTTTCCCCGGAGCCGAAGACGGCACCAAGTGCCACAGCGGCCCAGAGCATAAAGTTTGCGGTGAGGCCAGCAATGATGACGTCCCGGCGGGACAGGCTGACCAGTTCTTCGCCGTCCTCAGGCACCTCTGCAGCGCTGGCCACGGTCTCGAGCAGGGCATTGCCGCCCGCTGCCAGCGCCGCGTCGTCCGCCGCCTCGACGAGCTGCTGGCGCAGTGCCCGTGCGGCCTGAACAACGAGTCCCGGCAGGCGAATTTCCTTGCCGCTGCTACCGGCCGTGTCGATACTCAGTACCGCGTGCCCGAAGGGCCGAAGGTAAAAGGGCTCCAGTATCGAAACGTTCTGAATGCGATCAAATTCCACGTCCAGGCGTTGACGGTGCAGGACGCCTTTGCGCACCTCGATGCGTCGCTCTCCCACCCGGTAGCCAAAGCGCAGATAGCTCAGGATGAGCCAGGGAATGCTGAGCAGCATGAGCGCGATCATGCCGCGCGCGATCCAGAGTGCCTCGACCTGCTCTGACGAGGCGGCCGTGGCGAACAGCACAACCAGACCGGGCAGGGCCTGCGCGGCGCCCTGCTTGACGGCCATGAACAGCATGTCGATGATCGCGACCGGCGAGACGCGCTGCCAGTCGGGTGGTGTGGCCTCCGTAGCGGGGAAGGGCTCAGTCGCCATGGCCGCTTCGTGCCAGTACCACCGCGCGCAGGCGCTCCGCCTCATCCGCCAGCAGGCCATCGATCTTGAGGTCGACGCTGGTGCCGCCGGCCGTGAAAAACTTCAGCGTGGACACCCCAAAGCGCCGCTGCAGGGGGCCCTGGGTCACTTCTGCGTGCTGAACGCGATCAAAGGGAAGAATCGTGGTCTTGCGCCAGAACAGTCCCGTGCGAAACGCCACATCGTACTCACGCAACGCATAGCCCTTGTGGCGGTAGCGCACGAGGGCGAGGGCGGTGAACAGCGCGCCAAAGGCAACAATCGAGCCTGGAAACAGCCACACGAAGCCACCGATCTTCTCCTTGAGCGGCGAAATCACAAAAATCAACGAAGGCAGCGCGAGGATGGCCACCGTGATGATGCTCTGCACGAGAATTTCGCGCCGGTGCGCTTCGGGCAATCGATTCAGTTCCAGCTCGGCAGCCTGGGGCAGGCTTGCCGTGTCCACCTGCACATTGGTGAAGGCCATGCGTTCTCCCTCCTGACGCAGAGTTCAAGCATACGCCAGTGAATGCCTCCGGGGCGTGGCCCCTTGGTCATGCTCTTGCGCCTGAGTGTCGGGGTAGCCCGGGTTTGCGCCCGGCACGCCGGGCAGCGCGCCCGGCGCTTTCCAGGGGGCCGCGTAGGCGGGGCGGCCGGGCCTAAGACGTGCCTCAGGCCACCGCCCGGGCGGGCAGGGTGAACTCGAAGCGTGTGCCTTCCTGCGGTTTGCTGCGTACGGTGATGCGGCTGCCGTGGAGGTCGAGAATCTTGCGCACGATGGCCAGGCCGAGGCCGGCGGACTCACCGTCGTCGCGCGCAGGCGCGGCGCGGTAAAAGCGGTCGAAGATGTGTTCGAGGTCCTCCTCGGCGATGCCGCAACCGGAGTCGGCGACGGCCACGGACACGGCGGCTTCAACCGATTCGAGCGTCAGGCGCACATCACCGCCCCGTGGCGTGTACTTCAGGGCATTGCGCAGCAGGTTCTCAAGGACCCGCTGTACGAGTCCGATGTCGGCTACCACCAGCGCCTGGTCTCCGGCGGTTTCGATGTCGAGCTGAATGCCGCGATCCCGGGCTTCCAGTTCAAACTCCTGGGCCACGTCGTGCAGCAGTTCTGCCAGGGAGAAAGGTTCGAGGTTTGGTTTGATCGAGGCGGACTCGAGCTTGGACAGCTCGAAGAGGTCGCCGATCAGCTGCCCGAGACGCTGCGTGTGTTTCCGCGTGATTTCCAGGTAATGCCGGCGCTCCTCCGCGTCGAGCTCATGGTTCTTGATCAGCAGGGTTTCAACAAATCCATGCATGGAGGACAGGGGCGTTCTCAGGTCATGAGACACGTTGCTGATCAGTTCGCGTCGCAGCCGGTCGGTTTCCTTGAGGTCGTCAAACTGCTGCAGGATCTTCTCCGACATGCGTCCGCAAGCCTCGCGCAGCTGGCTGATTTCATCACGGCCGGTGGCATTGCCGGGCACAAGCGCCCGCTCTGGTTCGAAACCGGATTCCGTGAATTGGCGGACGTCGCTGGTCAGTCGTTCGAGGCGCCGCGTGAGCAGACCAAACACCAGCAGGCCTACAAAGAAGGCCGCCGCGAGAATAGCGAGCATCGCGCCGAGGCTGACCTGCCGGACATAGCTGCCACGGATGCTGTCCGCGAGCTGATCGTAGGTCTGGCCGCCCAGGACGGCATACAGGTAGCCTTCGATGTTCTCCTCGAACATAACCGGATGCGCGGAGAAGACCTTCTCCCGTGCACTTCGGGGGTCCGTACCGCGCAGGGGCATGGGCACATTGCCGGCGAGGAGCTCCGTGACCGGCTCCAGGTCGACCCGCTCGGTTTGCAGGCTCTCATCCGGAACCGCGCTGCCAATGATCGTCCCGGTCGTGTCGAGCAGGTAAATCTCCACCGTTGGATTAATCACCATGGCCTGTTGGGACAGCTGCGCCAGCGCTTCCTGGTCGACCTCCCCGTTTCGCATCAGCTGCCGCTCATCCGTGACGTACATGGCGATGGAGGCGTTGAGCCGCTGGGTGATTTCTTCGTGATAGTTGCGGGTGCTGTACTGCTCCAGGAGATAGATCGCTCCACCGGTCAGGGTGACGATGGCGAGCAGGGCCAGGCCCAGGCGGGCGAACAGCGTATGCATGGTTCAGGTCCGGAGTGCCGTGACTTGCTGGCCGAATGACGACGCGCTGCATGAAGGCTGGGCCGCTCTGGCTGTGGTTCGAGCTTGTAGCCTACGCCCCACACTGTGCTGATCAGCTCCGGGTGTGCCGGATCCTTTTCGATTTTGGCGCGCAAGCGATTGATGTGTGAATTGACCGTGTGTTCGTAACCGTCGTGGCCATAACCCCAGACTTGATCCAGGAGCTGCGCCCGGGAAAACACCTGACCCGGGTGGTGGGCGAAATGCACCAGCAGGTCAAATTCTCGTGCTGTGAGAGAAACGTGATTTCCGGCGAGCCGGACCTCGCGGCCACCGGTATCGATGACCAGATCGGCGATTTCGATCTGCTCAGTGTTGCCCGGGAAGCGGTTCTCGATGGACTCGACGCGACGAAAGATGGCCTTTACACGCGCCATGAGTTCGGAAACGCTGAAGGGCTTGGTGACGTAGTCATCGGCGCCGAGCTCCAGGCCGAGCACCCGGTCGAGCTCTGTGGACTTGGCTGTGAGCATCAGGACCGGCACATAGGCATGCTCACGGCGCAGGGCGCGGCAGATGCTCAGGCCATCGGGGCCGGGCAGGCGCAGGTCGAGGATCACCAGATCCCAGGGTCCTTCAAAGGCCAGGGCCATACCCGCGTGGCCATCTTCGGCCAGGGTCACATCACAATTCGCGTCACCCAAGTGCAGATGGAGCAGGGCGGCGATATCACGTTCATCTTCGACAACCAGTACCCGGTGCTGCAGGTTACAAAGGTTGAAAGCCCTACTGGGGACGATACGCGCACCTGGGGACCACCCTGGATTAACGTTGATGGTGAACAGTGCGCTGCCTATTTTCATGCTTGCAATAGAGGCAAACAATCCATTGTTGCGGATTTAAAAACCGAAGATGGGGTTAATACCGTTAAAGAACTACTTAAAGACGCAGATGTCATGAACGAAAACTTTAAGCTGGGTGGTTTAAAGCAATATGGTCTAGACGCAGAGTCCTTGCATGAAGAGTTTCCT
>JBCDHO010000234.1:0-4937 GCA_038749855.1 Pseudomonadota bacterium | reverse complement strand
GGTCGACATGGGGCCCCACAGAGCCGCCCGGCGCGGCGAAAGACACCATCAGATCATCCACACGCCAGCTGGGCAGGAAATCAAAAAGGCGCGGCAACTCACCGGCGGGCGGATAGTGCTTTTCCACGTCCTGGACCAACAGGGTCCAGCAGCGGTCGCCGATGCCATCAAATACCGCCTCGTCAAAAGGGCCGTGTTGCAGGCTCCAGCCGTTCTCTGCGTCAGGGCCCGTGATGATCCTCGCCTCCGCCAGGGGCTCACACGCGAGTCCGGCGAGGTCGTTGGCATCCAGGGGGAAGGCCGCTCGTTCGCCGTCACGCGGCAGGACATCGCGCAGCAAAACGGGTTGTTGTTGCCAGTACTCGGCGAGAAAGGTCTCGATCGCGAGGTGCCCGAGTGCCCGGCCTGCGGTCACCGCGGACGGTCCAGCTGGCGCGTCAGGGTGGCAGCGAGTCCCGTGTAGCCAGAGGGTGTCAACGCTTTCAGGGACGTCCGTACCTCATCCGGTAGATCAAGTGAATCGATGAAGTCGGACAGGGACTCCCGCGTAATGGCCTTGCCCCGGGTCAGTTCCTTGAGCTGTTCGTAGGGGTTCTCGATGCCGTGCAGCCGCATGACGGTCTGGATCGGCTCGGCGAGCACTTCCCAGGCGCTGTCGAGGTCTTCGGCCAAGCGCCCGGTGTTCACTTCGAGCTTGCCCAGGCCCTTGAGCAGCGATGCGTAGGCAATCTGTCCATGGCCGAGGCCAGTGCCGAGCGTGCGCAAGACGGTGGAGTCGGTCAGATCTCGCTGCCAGCGCGAGACCGGGAGTTTTTCGGCAAGGTGCGCCATCAGGGCATTGGCCACGCCCAGGTTGCCCTCGGCGTTTTCGAAATCAATGGGGTTGACCTTGTGCGGCATGGTGGAGGAGCCCACCTCGCCGGCCACGGTCTTTTGCTTGAAGTAGCCGATGGAAATGTAGGACCAGATATCGCGGCACAGGTCGATGAGGATCGTGTTGAAGCGAGCCAGCGTGTGCAGGTACTCCGCGACCCAGTCGTGAGGCTCGATCTGTGTCGTATAGGGGTTCCAGTCAAGGCCCAGGGACTGCACAAAAGACTGCCCCAGCTTTGGCCAGTCGACGTCGGGGCTGGCGGCCACATGAGCATTGAAGTTACCGACCGCGCCGTTGATTTTGCCGAGGATCGGCTGGGCAGCGAACTGTGCCCGTTGCCGGCCCAGGCGGGCGGCTACGTTGGCCATTTCCTTGCCGAGCGTGGTGGGCGAGGCCGTCTGCCCGTGCGTGCGAGACAACATCGGCAGGTCGGCCTGCGCTGTGGCCAGCGAGGCTATGACCTCGATGATCTGGTCCATGGCCGGCAGCAGCACCTCGGACCGCGCTTCGGCGAGCATAAGCGCGTAAGACAGGTTGTTGATGTCCTCCGACGTGCAGGCAAAGTGTAGGAACTCGCTCTGCGCACCCAGGCGCATGCTTTCCGCGAAGCGCTCCTTCAGCAGGTACTCCACGGCCTTGACGTCGTGGTTGGTGATGCCTTCGATTTCCTTGACGCGTTCAGCGTCTGTTTCGCCGAAATTCTCGATCACGGCGTCCAGGAACGCGTTGGTCGGTTCATCGAGGGGGCCGAGGACCGTGAAGTCCGGGTGGTTGGCCAGGGTCTGGAACCAGCGAACTTCTATGAGCGTGCGGTAGCGGATCAACCCGTATTCACTACAGATCGGTCGCAGTGCGGCGGTTTTCGAGGCATAGCGTCCGTCCACGGACGAGACGGCGGAAAGGGGTGAGAGTTCCATGTGTTATCCGGTGGCCTGATCGAGCGTGCTGCGGGGTGCGCGGCGGCGCCAATGATACACCGGCGCCACGTATAATGGAGAACTGCTCCAGGCTGGCCGGCAGGGCTGCTCGGAGTCCCCCTTTTCTGGGTGCGCTTGATGGCAGGCGTGCCCGCCAGACAGGCATCGGAGCCCGCAAATGAGCGATACGCAGCACCCGGACAACAACGCAACCCGCACCGAACACGACAGCATGGGCGCTCTCGAAGTGCCTGCCTGGGCCCTGTGGGGTGCCCAGACCCAGCGCGCCGTCGACAACTTTCCCATCAGTGGGCTGACCATGCCGCGACCCTTCATTCGCGCCCTGGGCCTGATCAAGGGGGCCGCTGCCACCGTGAACGCAGAACTCGGTCTGCTTGACGAGGAGCGCGCAGCGGCCATTCGGGCGGCAGCCGAGAAGGTGGCAGCCGGCGAATTTGACCGGCATTTCCCCATCGACGTGTTTCAGACCGGTTCGGGTACCAGTTCAAACATGAACGCCAACGAGGTGATTGCCCATCTCGCCACCGAGGCCGGCGGAATCGATGTGCACCCCAATGACCACGTCAACATGGGGCAGAGCTCCAACGACGTCATTCCCACGGCCATTCAGGTCAGCGCCTGCCTGGTTGCCCACGAGTCCCTGGTCCCGGCCATGAAACACCTGCGCGCGGTGATCGACAAGCGGTCGAAGGAACTCGACGCGGTGGTGAAAACCGGCCGCACGCACCTCATGGATGCCATGCCGGTGACCTTTGGGCAGGAGCTCGACGCCTGGGCGTCCCAGGTTGATTCCGGTATTCGCCGGGTTCGCAGTTCCCTGAAACGTGTTCGTCAGTTGCCGCAGGGTGGTACGGCCGTGGGTACGGGCATTAATGCGCACCCGGAGTTTGGTCCGCGCATGGCCATCGCGCTCCGCGATCTCACTGGCTTCCGCTTCAAGTCTGCCCGCAACCTGTTCGAAGGCATCTCTTCCCAGGACGCTGCCGTTGAGCTCTCCGGTCAGCTCAAGACCTACGCCTGCAGCCTGATGAAGATTGCCAATGACCTGCGGCTCATGAACTCCGGCCCGCTGGCGGGCATCGGCGATATCGAGTTGCCGGCGCTCCAGCCCGGTTCTTCGATCATGCCCGGCAAGGTCAACCCGGTGATCCCGGAAGCCACGTGCATGGTGTGCGCCCAGGTGATCGGTAACGATGCTGCCATCACGGTGGGCGGCCAGGCCGGAACCTTCCAGCTGAACGTGATGCTCCCCATGGTCGGTTACAACCTGATCCAGAGTCTCGAAATCCTGTCCAGCATCAGCGTGGCCCTGGCCGACGCCGCCATCGACGGGTTCACCGTGCGCGAGGACCGGGTCAATGAGGCCCTCGATCGGAACCCGATCCTGGTAACGGCCCTGAATCCGGTCATCGGCTACGAGCTGGGTGCCGCCACGGCCAAGCAGGCCTACAAGGAGGGGCGTCCGATCCTTGAAGTCGCCCTGGAAACCACGGATCTCGATGAAGCACGGCTCAAGGAGCTGCTGGATCCGCTGGAGCTGACCAAGGGCGGCATCAAGAGCTGAGTGTCTCTGCGTCCAACACTGCTGCGCGTTCCTGAGCTGCCGGTGGCCGCCCGTGGCCAAATGAATGGCCGTGCGATTCCCCGCCGGACTGATGACTGACCCCCGGGGAAGACGTGAACCTGCAATCACAATTCCAGCTTCAGCCATGAACTGGACGTTGAACTGGAAGCGTCCCTGTTCTGGCGCCGAGGGCGTACTAACGCTAAAGCGGCCCAAACGCTGGTACGAGGCGCTGTTACACGGGTTGCTGCTGCCCTTGATGCTGTTCCAGGGTGGCCTGGCGCCGGCGTACCAGGGCGAGGCGGTCCATTGCCCGGCGTGCGGTGAATACGTACTTTCCGGCGCGTGGCCGCTCTACCTGTTTGAGCTTCTGGCGTGTCTGGTCTCCTGGGGCCTGCTGGTCATGATCGCCTTTGCGATCCTGTCCGGCGCGTCCCTTTTCGCGGGCGCATTGATCCTAAGTTTCTTTGCGTTTGCTTTCATTGCTGACTATGTCGGATTCCGGCTGCATGGAATGAAGGCAAGGCGGGCGGCCTAGCAACCGCTGTGTGCTCGATAGCCGCACCATCGGTTCGGAGGAATGGTGTGAAAAGCTGGAGGAAAAGGACAAGGAGGACTGGACTGCCGGCGAAGCGGCAGACTACGCACAACACTGCGTCATCTGATTGCGGGCCTTCTGCGGCGGATACGCTATCAGCCGGAACCGAAAGCAGTCGGGTCGGCTGTCAGCGCTGCCGGTCAAGGGTGACCAGCAATGTTTCAACAGGCCCAAGGCTCAGCCTTCGGTCGCTCGCGTCCGGAACCACAGGGCAGCCCCGATGAACACCGCGGCCACCACCAGGCCGATCAGCATCTGCTGGCTGTACAGCCGGGCCAGCATATTACCAAGGGTCACTGCGTGGTCGAAGTCATCGCCGATGGGAATACCCAGTCCCACGTCGAAGCGATCCCCGAAGTCACTGGCTGAGAGGATGAGCGGGGAATTCGCGAACCAGGTGCCGATGATGCCGAACAGGTTCTCGCTGAAGGTAAACGTCTGCAGGAACTTGATCCATAGCTGGAGCACGGCGAGCACGATCGGAGGCAGGATGGCGAAAATCAACGGGATTCGCGGCGCAAAGGCGGACACCAGTAAGAGCCAGCCATAGATGGGCAGCGCCCACACCGAGTTTGCCAGCCAGGACGCCAGGACCATGAACCAGGCCTTGATGGGCGAGCTGATGCCCAGGTACAGCGACCAGGGATTCTCACCCGCCACCATGACCATGATGGCCGCGATGATTCCCGTGAGGATTTGCGTGGCCAGGTAGACCGCCCAGAAAAACAGGGGTATGACCACCATGGCCGTGAGCAGCTTGGACGCGACGGTCAGCGTGTCCGAGGCGGGCAGGGACTTCCAGAACAGGATCGAGCGGTCCTTGCGATCGTCGTAGAGGGAACCGAGCAGGTAGAAAAACACCACGACGCCCAGAACGACGGTGAACAGGAGCGAGCCGGCAACGAGGTTCACGGCGTAGACCACCTCGGCGCGGGTTTCGACCGGCACTTCTGCAAAGGCCCG
>JBCDHO010000233.1:0-4945 GCA_038749855.1 Pseudomonadota bacterium | reverse complement strand
GGTCGCCCGTGTTGGGCGCCGGGAAAACCCTGCCCGTCATCAACCCGGCGACGGAAGCGGTGATCACCCAGCTGCACTGCGCTGACGCTGATGAGGTCGATCAGGCGGTGCAGGCCGCCCGGGAAAGCTTTTCCGGCGGGGCCTGGCGCACCATGGGCGTCCCGGGACGCCAGGCCGTGCTGCGCCAGGCCAGCGCGCTCAATCGTGAACACGCCGATGAGCTTGCGCAGCTGGAAAGCCTGTGTGCCGGTTTGCCCTTGAGCCACCTGCGCGGGCGCCAGGTGCCCCGGGCCGCGGAGAACTTTGCCTTCTTCGCCGAGGTCATCGGTCAGCAGGCCGGCGAGACCTTCGAGCAGATGGACGGCTACCTGACGCTTGTGACGCGCGAGGCAGCCGGTGTGGCCGCGCTGCTCTCGCCCTGGAACGCGCCACTGGCCCTGTCCACCATGCAGGTGGCCTCCTGCATCGCCTTCGGCAACAGCTGTGTCATGAAGCCGTCTGAGCACACGCCGCTGGCCATCGGCCGCATGGTGGAGCTGCTCGAGGCGGCCGGCGTACCACCCGGCGTGGTGAATCTCGTCAACGGCACCGGTCCGGAAACCGGTCAGGCCCTGGTGGGCCACGCAGACGTGGACCGCATCGCGTTCACCGGCGGCACAGCGACGGCGCGACACATCATGGCCACCGCGGCCGCCAACCTCACACCGGTGCATTTCGAGCTGGGCGGCAAGTCCGCCAACATGGTCTTTGCCGACGCGGACTTCGAACGCGCGCTGGACGGGTCCCTGGTCAACATTTTCAGCAACAACGGTCAGATCTGCATTGCCGGATCACGCATCCTGGTGCAGCGCGCCGTGGCCGAACGGTTTATCGAGGCCTTCGTTACGCGGGCCCGGCAGCTGCGCGTCGGTGATCCCCTGGCGCCCACCACCGAGGCGGGCCCGCTGGCCTTTGAAGCGCACCTAGAGCGGGTGCTGGGCTATGCGGCGCTGGCACAAGAGGAGGGCGCCGAACTGCTGACCGGCGGTCAACGGCACCGGGATTTTGAGCAGGGTTACTACCTTGAACCGACCGTCGCCCTGGTGGCAAGCAACCGGCTGCGCGTGTGCCAGGAGGAGATTTTCGGGCCTTTCGCCACGATTCAAGTCTTCGACGAGGAAGAAGAGGCCCTGGCCATCGCCAACGACTCTCCCTATGGCCTGGTAGCCTACGCCTGGACCAACGACCTGGCGCGAACGCTGCGCCTCCAGCAGGCGATACGCGCCGGGACCCTCTGGATCAACACGCCGCTGGCTCGCGACCTTCGTGCGCCCTTTGGCGGCTTCAAACAATCGGGCATCGGCCGGGACGGCCCGCGCCAGAACGCGGCCTTCTACACGGAAGAGAAAGCCACCATCGTTCCGCGCCGCGACATGCCCATCAACCCATTGGGGAAGCTCTGATGCAACAGCTGATCGACACCCTCACGCAGGCGGTCGCCGAAGGTCGCATAACGACCGACGAGACCGAACGAACGTTCTTCGCCCAGGACGTGTTCACGAGCGACATGCCCGCCGGTGTGGTCGTGGCCCCGGCCAATAGGCAGGAGCTCGCGGCGGTGGTGAAAGCCGCCACGGACGCCGGCCACGCCGTGGTCACCCGCGGTGGCGGCATGTCTTACACGAGCGGCTACGTGCCGCGCGAGGAAGGCTCGGTCATGATCGACATGGCGCGCATGAACCGCCTGATCGAGCTCAACCGTGAAGACATGTACGTGAAGGTCGAAGCGGGCATGTCCTGGAAAGACCTCCACGAGGCGCTGGACGGCTCGGGCCTGAGTACGCCCTACTGGGGCACGCTCTCGGGCCTGCACGCCACCGTCGGCGGCGGCATGTCCCAGAACAGCATCTTCTGGGGTTCGGGCCGTCACGGCACGGCGGCGGACTCGGTGATTGGCCTCGAGGTGGTGCTGGCCGACGGGACGGTGGTGACCACCGGTGCTGCGTCCCAGATCAATGCACGGCCTTTCTTCCGGCATTTCGGGCCCGATCTGACCGGCCTGTTCACCGGCGACTGTGGCGCCTTTGGCGTCAAGGCCACGGTCACGCTCCGACTCGTCCCTGTGCTGCCGGGCAAGGCCTTTGGCAGCTGGGCCTTCGAGGACCATGCCCCCATGGCACGCGCCATGAGTGAAATCTCCCGACGCGGATTGGTCACCGAGTGTTTCGGCTTCGATCCCTACCTGCAGCAGCAGCGCATGCGCCGCGAGAGCCTGGCCAAGGATGCGACCCAGTTCATGGGCATGCTCAAGGCCTCCGGCGGGCTGGGCAAGGCGGTCAAGGAAGGCGTGAAGGTTGCCGCGGCTGGCCGGCGCTTCATGGACGATGTGAAATGGTCCTTCCACGGTCTGGTCTCAGAGCGGGACGAGCGCGTTGCCAGGGAGGCCATCGCCGAATGCGACGCCATCGTGACGGAGCAAGGTGGTCGCATCCTGCCCAACTCCATCCCCAAGCTGCTGTTCAGCCATCCCTTCGGCAACGTCAACAACATGCTGGGCCCCGATGGCGAGCGCTGGGTGCCGGTGCACGGGCTCGTGCCCCATTCCCGGGCCGTGGCCACCATCGACCGCATCGAGGCACTGTTTGCGGACCATGCAGAGGACATGCAGCGCCTGGAGGTGGCAACGGGCTACCTGCTGGCGACCATCGCCACGAGCGCCTTCGTGGTGGAGCCGGTGTTTTTCTGGCCTGATGAGCTGTTTGAAATGCATCGCCGCTACGTCGAGCCGGAACACCTCAAGCGTCTGCCCAAACGCGGCCCCAATGCCGAGGCCAGGGCGCTGGTGACGAAGCTCAAGCACGACCTCGCTGACCTGTTCCGCGATGAAGGCGCCGTGCACCTGCAGGTGGCCAAGGCCTACCACTACGAGGGCGGACTCAAGGAGGAGCCGCTACAGCTGGCCCGGGCCGTGAAAGCCATCGTCGACCCCAAGGGGCGTATGAACCCCGGTGCGCTCGGCCTCTGAGCACGGCGTGTTGACGCCCCCAGTCACGCGCCGACGCACGGAAACGGGTCAATGATCCGGAAGGCCTACCTCGATACGCCGCTCGCCGGCGGCGTGATTCAAACCCATTACCGCACCGCAGGAAAGGGTAAGCCCCTGGTCCTGCTGCACCCCTCGCCCCTGTCGTCAGCGTTCATGGTGCCCGTGATTCAGACAGCGGAAGACCACTTTCGCGTGCTGGCGCTCGACACACCAGGCTATGGCGCCAGCGAGCCGTTGCCGACGCCCGGAGACGATCTCACGCCCTACGTGGACTGGCTGGATGCCGTGCTGGATGCGTTCGGGCTGGGGAGCGTTGTGCTTTACGGCTCGGCCACCGGCGCGCAGATCGCCATTGAGTTTGCCTGTGCGCACCCGGCGCGGGTTGAGGCGCTGGTGCTGGAAAACGCGGTGCATTTTGAGGACGCGGAGCGTCAGGACATCATGGCGCGCTACTTCCCGTCCCTGGCACCGCAGGCCGACGGTGCCCACCTTGCCGAGGCCTGGCGCATGGCCGACCAGCTGTTCCGCGGGTTTCCCTGGTACGAAGCGCCGGTCGATGGCCCTTCGCCGCCGGTTGAGCTGGTCCATGCCACCGCCATGGCCTACCTCGTGGCGGGCGAAGACTACGCCCGGGCCTACCAGGCGGCCTTCAACAATGAGCGGGCCGAGCGGCTTGCGCAGGTGCCCGTACCCACCTCCGTGATGCGCTGGGATGGCAGCATCCTGAAGGCCCAGGCGGACCGTTTCGACCGCTTCGAGTGGCCGGCGCACATCACCATGCACCACAGCGAAGCGACGCCAGAAGCGCGGTTTTCAGCCCTGCGGTCCGTGTTTGAAGCCCTGGCCTGAGAATCACGGCACATCATCATTCGACAGCCCGAATTCGGTATATTCAGGGCCTGCCATCGAGGAATTCCGTGATGCGTACCTTGATCGTCCTTGGCGCCACCCTGGCGTCGCTTTCCCTGGTCCCGGTTCAGGGCGAATCCCAGGAACTCGCAGATACCCTGTATTCGGGTGGGCCAATCATCACGGTCAATGACGCGCAGCCGAGCGCCGAGGCGGTCGCTGTCAAGGACGGCCGCATCCTGGCCGTAGGCAGCCTCGAAGATTTGGCCGTCCATCGCGGCGTCGAAACGCAGGATTTTGACCTTGCCAGTCGCGCCCTCCTGCCGGGCTTCGTCGACAGCCATGGCCACGTGGTGTTCGGTGGCTTGCAGGCCTTGTCGGCGAACATGTTGGCACCGCCGGACGGGTCGGTCACCGACATTCCCAGCCTCCAGGCGACCCTCTCCGAGTGGGCGGCCAACAATACCCAGGCCGTCGAGCGGGTGAAGATGATCATCGGCTTTGGCTACGACAACGCCCAGCTGGCCGAGCTTCGCCATCCAACGCGCACGGACCTCGATGCGGTCTCCACGGAGCTGCCGGTCGTTATCATCCATCAGTCCGGGCACCTGGGCGTGGGCAACTCGAAGGCGCTGGAGCTGGCCGGCATCAACGCCGATTCCGTCCCGCCACCCGGCGGGGTCATCCAGCGCGACGAGGACGGTGAACCGAACGGCGTGCTCGAGGAGTATGCGTTCTTCCAGCTGCTGATCCCGCTGCTCGGCGGCCTCGGGGACGAGGGCATGGCCGAATTCGCCCGGGCCGGCAGCCGCCTCTGGGCCGAGTTCGGCTACACGACAGGCCAGGATGGGCGGTCTTCCGGAGAAATCGTCGACGTGCTGAAAAAGGTGGGCGCCGAGGGTGATTTGCCCATCGACATCGTGGCCTTCCCGGACGTGCTCGAGTCCCAGGACTATATTGCGGACAACGTCTCGCAGGATTACACGGACCGTGTGCGCGTTGGTGGCTGCAAGCTGACCATCGACGGCTCGCCCCAGGGTTTCACTGCGCTGCGTGACCGGCCTTACTTTG
>JBCDHO010000232.1:0-4945 GCA_038749855.1 Pseudomonadota bacterium | reverse complement strand
CACAAGGTCCCCATCGTCTAGAGGCCTAGGACCCTAGCCTTTCACGCTAGTAACGGGGGTTCGAATCCCCCTGGGGACGCCATACAAAAGAAAAAGGCCCGCTCATGAAGCGGGCCTTTTTCTTTTGTGTGTTCTGACTCGGTGTTGCGAACCCGCACCACACTTTCCGTTACACTGGAGCCGCAAGGGGAGCACACCAATAACCGTAGTGCCCAGAGTGCGTTGCGATGAACAACCCCATTCGGCTCAGCGAAAGTACACCCTACTACGAGAAGCATTTCTTGCTGATCGATGAGACGCCGCACGCCTATGTCAGCGCATTCCGCGAAGCGCAATACGAGGCGCGCGAAAAGCGCAAGCAGGGGATTCTCATGTTTTGGCTGACCACCTTGCTGATGATTTTGCTGTGGGTGCTGGGCTTTGCGCCGTTTCTCCTGGTCCTGCTGGTCGTGATCGGCGTGTGGGCGCTCGTCAGCTGGCGAAATCGCCACGAGGCTCAGCTGCTCGCAAAAACCTTTGAGCTCGCGTTGGAGGGCAAGGAGCGTGAGTTCCACGAATATATGTGGCGCCATCTAGACCGACGGCTACTGCGACAGGACTTTTGAACGGTCGCCACGCAGGAAATCCGGTCTCTGAGCACGTGTCTTTCCGGCAGCGGGATGGCCGCAGCGGTGTCTTTCAGACATCCGTGACCCGTAGTCGTTACACTTCGGTCCCATGGCCAAGTCGAATGTGACACCGCTGCTGCCCATCAAGGATCCGCTCCCGATGCCTCGGATCGGACCCGTTGACCGACTGGCGCGGCCGCTTCATGACCTCAGGCTTTCGGTTCTGGATCGCTGCAACCTCCGCTGCACCTATTGCATGCCCGAGGAATCCCTGCAGGGGCAGGGCGTATTCCTGCCGCGCGAGGCCTTGCTGAGTGACGACGAACTGGAGCGATTGGTGCGGGTTTTCGTTACCCTCGGCGTACACAAGCTTCGGCTGACGGGGGGAGAACCTCTGCTCAGGCCGGGCCTGACTTCCCTGGTCTCGCGCCTGGCAGCGATCCCGGGCATCGAGGACCTCGCGCTGACCACCAATGCCATCCTGTTGCCGCGATTGGCTGCGGACCTGAAGGCCGCGGGTCTCGGACGCATCACGGTCAGTCTCGATAGTCTTGATGACGCGGTCTTCAAGCGCATGAGCGGAGGGCGTGGCAGCGTCGACGAGGTGCTGGCGGGCATCAAGGCGGCAGAGTCTGCCGGATTCGGTGTGATGAAGATCAATACGGTGGTCCAGCGCGGTGTGAACGACGGCGGGATTGAGGCGCTGGTCGAGCATTTCCGGGACACGGGCCACGTGCTCCGGTTCATCGAGTTTATGGACGTGGGCAATATGAACCACTGGCAAGCCGGTGAGGTGGTGCCCAGTGCGGAGCTGCTGGCCCGAGTTCATCGCCGTTGGCCCCTGCGTGCGCTCGCGCCATCAGCTCCGGGTGAGACGGCCCGGCGCTACGCCTTCGATGATGGGCGCGGTGAGCTCGGATTCATTTCTTCCATTACGCAGCCATTTTGCGGGGCCTGCTCCCGGGCCCGAATTACTGCGGATGGCAACTTTTACAGCTGCCTGTTTGCGGCGCGAGGTGTGGCCCTTCGACCGCTCTTGCGACAAGGCAACGACGAGCAGCTGCAGGCCTTTATTCATGACCGCTGGTCCGCGCGAACGGATCGTTACAGCGAGCTTCGAAGCCGGCAGGCCGCCGAGACGGCCCTCCCGGATGCTCCAGACTCGGTGCCGGACGGTGACCCACGCGTCGAAATGTTTCGGATGGGTGGATGATGAAAACCGTGAGCGTTCGGTATTTTGCAGCCTTTCGTGACGCCGCGGGCGTGAGCGATGAGCGGGTCTCTACGCCCGCCTCGACGCTGGAAGAACTGTTTGAGGAGCGCCTGGGCGCACACGCCGGTTTGCATCGTGCTGCGGCTGCCAAGGTGGCGGTCAACGATAAGCTCGTGAACTGGTCCGCGGGCTTCGACGACGGTGATGAGGTGCTGTTCTTTCCACCGGTGGCTGGCGGATGACCTTTTCGATCGCTTACGAGGCCATCGACCTGGCGACCGTTCGCACAGCGCTGGAAGATCCCGCCTGTGGCGCCGCGGTGTTTTTCGAGGGCTGGGTACGCAACCTGAATGAGGGCCGGGCGGTCGATCGCCTTGAGTACGAGGTCTACGAGCCGCTGGCGATCAGTGAAGGGGAACGAATCCTCGCCGAGGCCGCTGCACGTTGGCCGCTGCGCCGCGCTGTCGGGGTTCACCGCGGTGGTCTGCTTGAGCTCGGTGAGTTGGCCGTGGTTGTTGGCGTTGTCGCGCCGCACCGGGATGCGGCTTTTGAAGCCGCGCGATTTATTATTGATGAAGTTAAGGACCGACTGCCAATCTGGAAACGTGAGCACTACAGCGCCGGTGACACGGTGTGGGTGAACTGCCAGCGCGCAGCGGGCGACGAACCGCCGGTAACTGCCTGAGGATCACTTTGGCCCGTCCAGGAGCGACTGGGCGAAAGGGTCGATCCCAGCGGGGTTTATCCAGTCTCCCCGCTTCCCCCCAGTCTTCCACAGCAAGCGCACATTGCTCATCTCCAGGGCCGCGTTCAAAGGCTTGCACAGGTCCCACACCGTGAGCAGGGCCACCTGCAGACCGGTCAGCGCTTCCATTTCCACGCCGGTGCGCTCAGTGATTTCTGCCAGGGCATAAAAGTCGACTGCGTTGTTCGCTTCCTGAAGACGGTGATGAATCGCCACACGGTCAAGGCTGATGGGGTGACACAGGGGCAGCAGCTGGGGTGTCAGTTTGGCGCCCTGGATGCCAGCGATTTCCGCCATCTGGAGCGGTGCACCCTTGGGTACCTGGTCATCACGAAGGGCGGCGTAGGCGACCGGGCCGAGCAGCAGGCGACCACCGGCGAGGGCGCGACGGCGGGTCGGAGCTTTCGTGGACACGTCGGCCATGGCGAAATGCTGGTTCATGCAAAGGCTCCTGATGAGGGCAGGGCGTTATTGTCGATGATTCCCGCTCACGTTCAACCTCGGGGGCTGGATCGTTCGAACGCGGCACCGCCGCGGTTATGCTTCGTTGACCTGCGATGGCTCCAGCCGCTAGTCTTCCCTCCCGAACAGCGGTGGACGCGTTGGCACAAGCTGGCGGCCTCTGCTGCTCACATCCACTCACTCGATTGATCCTCGCCGTGTATGACCGACTGAGCGCTGGCCCGAATCTGAACCTCTGCCTGCTTGCCCTTTCACTCTTCATCCTGGCGCCATCGCAGCTGCAAGCGGGGGTGTTTGGTGACGATAATCCCGCCAACGGCACTGAGGACGACCGGCGCGGCATCAGCGAGGGAAGTGGCTCACGCCACGGCGAGAGCTGGTATCGCAGCGGTGGCACAATCTACTGTGACGGCGCTGTGCGCGGATCCGCAACGCTGGTGGCCGTCACGCGGCGTGGCGCCGGGAGACGCCGTTCCCCTGCCGGCGCGGTGGTCGCGACAGCAGCGCATGTCTTTTACGATCTCGAAACGAACCATCGCTGGCGCCAGTGCGAGTTTCTCTACCTGGGACTGGGCGCCTTACCCGGCTACCGCGCCACGATCGCTGCCAATCATGTCTTGTTCGGCGGCTTCGATCCCAACGATGAACCTTCCAGACCAACCAGTGGTGCCGGTGACTGGGCGTTCGCCTGGCTCGGGGAGACTTGGGTGATGCCACCGGGCGCTGAACCCATGTCCATAAAGGCCGTGCGGGCTCAGACCATCCTTTCTGAAGGGCTCGGGCTGCTGGCCTGGAATCGTAGCGCAGGGGAGTTGGCCGTTTCTTCCGATTGCCAGGCCATCCGTTCGCGTCACCATGACCTCGGCGGTGGATCCTGGAGCGGGCAGTTGCTCGATGACTGCGATTCCAGCCTGGGCGCCTCCGGAGGTGGCTTGATCATCCAGCAGGCGGCACAGAGCCACCTGATCGGTATTCGCGGAGGGCACCATTGGGACGGCGAGCGCTGGCCAGCTTCGGTTTATCCCGAGGGGCCGCCGGACGGTCTGGCATGGAATCCCAGCGTACACACGAACTATGCCCGTGCGATTGATGAAGGCATGCTGGCTGCCTTCGCCCGCTGGTGGTGGACGCTGCGGGTCGGACCGCCGTCTTCCGGACAGGCTGACTTCGACGCTCCGGACGCCATGCCATGATATTTTTTGGGTGTGCTGCCAACTTTTTGCCCCCGCGTCGGTAGTACCCTGTAAGCGCGAAAAATACTTCGGTAAAGTTGCGCGATTTGTAGCAATAATGTTATATTTTTGGGGAATCTACCTGTCCGTTATCCCCTGCACGGACGCGGTCGTACGCAATGACAGGTGATCCTGGTCCGGAACAAAAGGCGTCCGGACTTTGGCGCAAGTCAATGAATGACTTGCACATCGCCACCCTGCCGGAAGCAGGGGGCAAGCGACAGTATCGGGACGTTGCTTGCCGCGCATGCCAATGCAGCATGTTTGCTTCGAAGGGGTGTGTCAGGCACTGGAGAACGAGTCTCCACTGGCCCTGACAGTTGGCAAAGGATCATAACAATGCTGTTTTATGCTGGACTCACTGTCGCGGGCGTCATCGCCGCCGCTGTCGTTGTGTGGCTGGTACGCTCAATGTCCGTAGCGGGTCGTTCCGCCTACCGCACGCTGTCACCGTCGGGCCAAAACTCGCGTGACGTCAAACTCGCACACCTGAATTCAAGCCTTTCTGCGACACCAGCGCCCTGGGGCTGGGGCAACGAGCCGTCTGCCCCGGTTTCTGGTCAGCGCTTCGATGCACACCGTGCGCCTCAGCGCCCGGCCAGTCCTTCCAAGTCAAAAGACTTCTCGCAGCTCGAGGCCTACGCCCGCTCCAACGAGAAAGCGCGGCGCAACCGCGACGCGGCCT
>JBCDHO010000231.1:0-4954 GCA_038749855.1 Pseudomonadota bacterium | reverse complement strand
GCCCGTCGACAAAGAGTTCCACGGCGCGCCCGACATTGTCGGGCACAAAAGAGGCGAGCACGTCACCGGCATTGACAAAGGTGGCCGTATCTCCGGCGTTGAGCTGGGAGATGATTCCGGCCCGGGGTGCGCGCACGATCTGCACGGACTGGCGCGACAGGTTCACGTCGACGCGGGTCAGCTCCGCCGCCGCTTCAGCAACGCGCGAGCGCAGCTCTTCCACGCGGATGCGCGCCTGCTCGAATTCGCGGCGTGACGCCAGGCCCTCGTTGTAAAGATCTTCCATGCGGTTCATGTCGATCTCCGCCGTCTGCACCGCGGTCTCAGCAGCCTCGAGCTTGGCCACAACCTGGGCCCGCTCGGCGTTGAGCCGCTCAATCAGCTGCGGATCGTTGTCTACGATGCGCACGATCGGATCGTCAATTTCCACGTGGCTGCCGTCGCGCACGTACCACTCCTGGATGCGTCCGGAGACGAGGGCATTGATCTCTTGCAGGCGGTCATTGGGATTGAGGGCAGTCACCCCGCCGAAACCCGAGGTGGTCTGCACCCACGGTGTGAAGCTCAGAAAGGCGACCATGGCAATGGTGCCGACGGAGATGATCCAGCCGATGGCGCGCATGGGACGGGGCACACGCAGGCGGTGCAGCGTTTCGAATTCCGCGACGTCTTTGGGTTCGAGAGACATGGGTCGTTGATCCTAGAGGGCCGGCCGCAGCGGCAGCGGGTCTTCAGCGGCCTGCAAGGTCTCGTCGCAGGCGGCGCCGCCGTCGGCGCTTTGGCACAGTGCCTCGTAGGTGTCGAAGCTCTCCTGCCGTTCGGCGTCCAGGTAGAGGTAGTGGTCGTAGCCCAGGTCGCGGTAGCGGCTGGAAAAGTCGATGACCGTCGTTTCCGACTCCTGCTGGAGCTGGTCGAGGGCTTCGCGGAGCTCGCTGCTGCGCATGGAATCGTAGAGCTGACCCAGCACGATAATGCGGGGCTTGGCAATAATTGCCGACGCGAGCTTCAGCTGCATGGTCTCCGTAATGGTCAGGGGCCAGCCAGTTGCTGCGATGCGCGTATCCAGACCGTCGGGCATCTGGGCGATGGCGGCTTCGAGGCCTACGGTGCGGAGCGTCTGGAGAATGCGTGGTGACGACGCTCCCTCGGCGCTCAGGGTCAAATACTCCCGGATGGTCATCTCGGTCGCGTTAGGACGGTCGAGCACGATGATCTGCTGGCGCAGCAAGTGTGCCGGCACGCTGTTGATGTCCTGCTCACCGAGGGCCACAAAGCCGCCACGGGTCTTCTCATGTCGCTTCAGCAGGTTGGTGACAGCCCGCTGAATGGCATGGGTTTCTGCCACGCACATGACGCGGGCGCCGCTGGGTACGGTGAAGTTCAGCACGATCTCCCGGCCCCGCGCATCGCCCTTAGCGTCGAGGAACTGAAGCGAGGCATCACCATGGAATTCGACGGCCTCCGTCACGGGTTCATCCTGGATGATGTCATCAAAGAGTGACAGCTCCTCCAGGGCGGCGCACAGCTCGTAGAAGTAGGCGAGGTAGGTGCCGAGCTGTGACAGGCCGAAAAACACGGCAGCGAGCACCAGCTCGGCAGCGACCAGCTGCCCTAGTGACAGCTGCCCCTGGATCACCAGCCAGCCGCCCAGGCCCAGGAGGCTGGCACTGGCGATGGCATACAGGAACACAAAGCACAGGGTTTGGGAAAAATGGTGCCGGAAATGCTTTTGGTGCTTTTCAATGTAACGGGCCGTAACCTCGTCGCTTTGGCGCAGGGCTTCGGCGATGTGGTGTTCAGACTTGAAGAAGCCGTTCGAGGCACCGAGCCCCTCGAGCCAGGCGGCCGCCGCGTGCTTTTTGTGCGAGACTTCGACGGCGCTACGGATGGCACGACCACCCCAGATTAGCCAGATCAGCCAGATCATCAGGATGACGACCAGGTTGAAGGCCATGAACAGCGGATGGTAGAGGGAAGTCAGTACGAAGCCGACCGCCGCCTGCAGCAGGATGGCGAAGCCACCGACCAGCAGATTCGGCACGGTCTTCTGGACAATGAGGATGTCGAAGTAGCGGTTGAACAGCGATCCCTTGTTGTAGTCCTGGAAAAAGGGGTTGAGGGCATACACTGAGCGCAGGGCAATGGAGGAGACCAGGCGTGCGTAGATGCGCCGCTGGAAGAGGTCCATCAGGTGGATGCGCAGCGCATTGAGCAGGCCTGCGCCCAGCAGCAGACCGAACAGCGTCGCGGTCAGAACAAACAGGGGCGTGGTCAGCCCTGTGTGGGCGACCGTATTGACCAGCATCTGAACCGACAGGGGTAGGCCGAGCGAGAGCACGCTAATACCCACACCGTACACGACGGCGAGTACGTAGTAGTTGCGCTCGTCGCCCAGGATCGAGAAGAAGTATCCGAAGATCTCCTTGATCGACACTTCTTTTGTCAGGTCCTGGTCGCTCATCGTTACACTTCGCTGTGCGGGTTTTGGGCCTTGTGGGCCCGGCATTTCCTGCTGTTTTCGTTGATTTTGTTTTTAGAATAGGGAGTTAGGGTGCTTCAGGGAGCGTCAAGTCGCGATGAATGAACGTGCTGCGAAACCAACCGTTCTGCTCGCGGGTGCCACCGGCTACATCGGTCGCCACGTGGCGTCCAGGCTGGCGGAGACCGGCTGGCACGTTCTTGCTGTTACCCGGCCGGGCCGTGGTGTCGGTGATCCGCTGTTGCGCGACTGCGAGCGGCTCGAGGCGGAAGTGACGGAGCCTGCGAACCTTGCGCTGGCGCTCGAAGGTCGCACCGTCGATGGGGTAATTTCCTGTCTGGCTTCGCGCAGCGGAGTGCCCGAGGACGCCTGGCGGATCGAGCACGATGCCAATCTCAATGTGCTGCTGGCAGCGGAAAGGAGCGGCGCGCGACGGTTTGTCTTGCTGTCGGCCATCTGCGTGCAGAAGCCCCTGTTGGCCTTTCAGCACGCAAAGCTCGCGTTTGAAGCACAGCTGATGCAATCCGGAATGGACTGGAGCATTGTCCGGCCGACGGCCTTTTTCAAATCGCTTTCCGGGCAGCTTGAGCGCGTGCGCGCGGGAAAGCCTTTCCTCGTGTTTGGGGACGGAACCCTGACCGCCTGTAAGCCGATCAGCGAGCGTGATCTCGCGGCCTACCTTGTCGATTGTCTTGAGCGTGAGGCGCGCCATGGGCGTGTGCTCCCCATTGGGGGCCCAGGTCCGGAGCTGACACCCCGTGCCCAGGGGGAATTGCTGTTTTCGGCGCTCGGCCGGGAACCCGCCTTCCGGGAAGTCCCACCGGCGCTGCTGGCGGGCGCCGCCAAGGTGTTGGCGGTTCCCGGGCGGTTCTTACCGGGTCTGGCTGCGAAGGCGGAGCTCGCACGCATCGGCCACTACTACGCCACCGAATCCATGCTGCTGTGGGATGAGGACGCCCGTGCCTACGATGCCCAGCGTACGCCGGAGACGGGGAAGGACACGCTCGAGGCGTTTTATCAGCGTGCTGCGCTCACCGGCCTGGAGGACCAGGCGCTGGGGGATCATCGGCTCTTCGGAGAGTAAGAGGTCAGTCGACGAAGGCGCGCTCGAAGACGTAGTCGCCGCGCACACCCTGCTGCGGCGACACTTCAAAGCCGCGCTCGTCCAGCAGGGCGCGCATGTCTTCCAGCATGACCGGGCTGCCGCACAACATGGCACGGTCCGTATCTGCATTGAGCGGCGGAAGGCCAAGGTCGCTGCAGAGCTTGCCGTTCTTGAGCAGTGTCGTGATGCGCCCCTGGTTGAGGAACGGTTCCCGGGTTACGGTCGGATAATAAAGCAGCTGTTCCCGTACGAGTTCGCCCAGCCAGGGGTTGCCCGGCAGTTCGGCGGCAATGAAGTCCATGTAGGCAAGGTCGGACACCTGGCGGACGCCATGAACGAGGACGATTTGTTCAAAGCGTTCGTAGGTTTCCGGGTCCCTGATGATCGACAGGTAGGGCGCGAGGCCGGTCCCTGTTGCGAACAGGTAGAGCCGCTCACCATCACGCAGATCGTCGACCACCAGCGTACCGACCGGTTTTGACGAGAGGATGACTTCGTCGCCGGCCTGCAGGTGTTGAAGTTGCGAGGTCAGGGCGCCGTCGGGCACCTTAATACTGAAGAACTCGAGGTATTCGTCGTGGTTGGCGCTGGCGATGCTGTAGGCACGCATCAGCGGCTTGCCACTCACCTCAAGGCCCACCATGACAAAGTGGCCATTACGGAAGCGGAAGCCCGGGTCCCGGGTCGTTCGAAAGCTGAAGAGCCGATCGTTCCAATGGTGGACCCACTGAACCTTTTCCTTGCGTATGCTTCGTGCCATGGGGGACTCCTGGCGATTCGATTCTAGGTATTGACGACGTGCCGGTTCGGCTGCGGGAGCTGGTGTTTGACCCTCGGCCACTCGAGCTTGAACCAGGGCGTAAAGCGCTCCGGGTGCGCCTCGAGTTCCGCGTCGAGTGCTGCCGGCGTGATGTAGCGGCACGCGGAGATCTCCGTCGTGTTTGCGCGGACGGGATCATCGCTGGTACCGACAAACACGGAACACAGCTCATACTCGCTGCCCGCATCGCCATAGCAGGCGTGATAAAGAAACTTGTAGAGGTAGCTGAGCGAGCAGTGAATGCCGAGTTCCTGTTCCAGGCGCCGGTGAACGGCTTGCTCCAGCGCCTCGCCGCGGCGAGGGTGCGAACAGCAGCTGTTGGACCAGTAACCGGGCCAGAGGCGTTTTTCGGCAGCACGCTGCTGCAGCAGTACCTCACCGGCGCTGTTGAACACGAACACCGAAAACGCACGGTGCAGCAGGCCCTGCCCGTCGTGGCACCCCGATTTCGTGCTGTGCCCGATTTCGACATCGTTCTCGTCGACGAGAATCAACTCCTCCAGCTCAGAGGAAACGATTTCGCCTTCGGTCAGCGTGACGTGGGGGGCGG